>CAYWCB010000005.1:15942-26052 GCA_964456615.1 uncultured Eubacteriales bacterium
GAGACGGCCATCCTCGTCGGGCTCGCCTTCCTGCTCGCCCAGGGCATCAAGGCCTTCATCGTTCAGCCCTACATCATCCCCACCGGCTCGATGATCCCGACCATCGATCTGAAGGACCGCGTCCTTGCCGAGAAGCTCAGCTACCGGTTCCGGGAGCCGAAGGTTGGCGAGATCGTGGTCTTCGACGACCCGACCGGCCAGCATCCGAAGCTGATCAAGCGGATCATCGCGGTGGGGGGGCAGACCGTCGACATCCGCTACGGCAAGGTCTACATCGACGACGAGGTGCTTTCCGAGCCCTACGTCCACGGCAAGACCACCGAACCCGGGAGCGTGCCCGTGCCCGCCGAGGTCCCGGAAGGTCAGGTCTGGCTCATGGGGGACAACCGGCCCAGCAGCGGCGACGCACGCTACTTCGGCCCGCAGCCCATCGAGGGCATCGACGGAAGGGCCTTCTTCACGTACTGGCCCCCGGGCCGGATGGGCACGCTCGACTAGCGTCGCGTCCGCCGTGCCGATGCCGAGGACACGTTGCCTCGGCTCGGAGCGCTGCGCTATACTACGCGTTCGTGTCGTGGGGCCCCGCGACGTTCGATTCTCCTCGAGGAACAGGGATTCACACGCATGGACATCATCCGCGCCATCGAACAGCAACAGATCCGCGACGACCTGCCCGCCTTTCAGGTCGGCGATACCGTCAAGGTGCACTACAAGATCATCGAGGGCAACCGGGAACGCACGCAGGTCTTCCAGGGCATCACGATCCGCCGGCACGGTTCGGGCAATCGCGAGACGTTCACGGTCCGCAAGGTCTCGTTCGGGGTCGGCGTGGAGCGCACGTTCCCTGTTCACTCGCCCAAGATCGACAAGATCGAGATCGTGAGCCGCGGCAAGGTGCGTCGCGCCAAGCTCTACTACTTGCGTGACAAGGTGGGGAAGGCCGCGCGCCTCAAGGAAGCCCAGTTCTAGGCAGGATCGCTCGCGGGGATGGCAGGCAGATGCAGCCCGTGAGCCACACACGTCACGAGCGAGCGAGGTGCGAGTGTGCCTCGCTCTTCTTGCGTTCGGAGCCCTAGATGCGCCCGCCGAGCGTCGTTGAGATCCGTCGCCTGATCGATCGGACCCCCGTCTCGCGCCTGCCGGCGCTGCTCGACGGGTTCGCCGATGACGGGCGTGCGGGTGTGCGAAGGGCGATCGCCTCCGGACGCGCCCGAATTGAACGTGCCCGTGCCGAGCGAAGCCGTCTTGCAGCCCTCTACCGTCTCGAATCGAAGCTTCGACGGAGCGGCTGTGAGGTGGTCGCCGGTGTCGACGAGGTGGGGCGAGGCGCCCTCGCGGGTCCGCTCACCGCGGCCGCGGTCGTGCTGCCCTCCTCGCCTCGCATACCAGGTCTTGACGACTCCAAGCGCCTCGCTCCCGAGCAGCGCCTCGAGATCGCCGCTCGCGTGCGCTCCATGGCGATCACCTCCAGCGTCGTCCACATCGCGTCCAGCGAGATCGACGCGATCGGTATCGCCGGCGCGGTCAGGCGCGCGATGACGCTCGCCCTCGGCCAGCTCGCCGTCGAGCCCGACCACGTCGTCGTCGACGGCCTGTCCGTCGGGATCGCCGCAGTCGAGACGGCCGTGGTCAAAGGCGACAGCACCGTCGCCGCCATCGCCGCGGCCTCGGTCGTTGCGAAGGTGTCCCGGGACGCGCTCATGAAGTCGATCGCGGCCGAGTACCCTGAGTACGGTTTCGACGTGAACAAGGGGTACGGGACGAGCGAGCACCTGCGCGCGATCGACCGGTGCGGACTCTCGCCCCTCCATCGCCGCTCGTTCGGTCCCTGCGGGGGCACGCTCAGGTTGTTCCAGACCCAGGGCTAGAAACCGGTTGGGGACGGTTCGGGGGTCTCTGCCACCCTCCTCGCAGGAGGTGGGGGCATGGCCGAGAGAACGATGGGGCAGCGCGGGGAGGACGCGGCGGCGGCGTATCTGGAGCGCACGGGGTTCACGATCGTTGAGCGCAACTGGCGCACGAAGGCCGGCGAAATCGACATCGTGGCGCTCGACGGCGAGACGCTCGTGCTCTGCGAGGTCAAGACGCGCCGGAGCGTGAAGAAGGGCACGCCGGAGGACGCTGTGACGCCCACGAAGCAGCGTCGCATCAGGCGTCTGGCCGAAACGTACATCCAGCATGCCGGCATCGAGCCGGTCACCGTGAGGTTCGACGTCGTCTCGATCCTCGTGCTCGCCGAGGACCGTGCGTTGCTGAGGCACCACCGCTCGGCGTTCGTCGTGGAGTAGAGGTGGGAGCGCACTGCTCCGTGCGCACGTCGACCATCCTCGGCATCGAAGCTCTGCCGGTCGATGTCGAAGTCGACGTGAGCACCGGCCTGCCGGTCTTCTCGATCGTCGGTCTGCCGGATGCAGCGGTGCAGGAGGCGCGGGAGCGTGTGCGGGCGGCGGTGAGGTCTTCGGGGTTCGACTTCCCGGGCGCACGCGTCGTCGTCAACCTCGCCCCGGGGCCCTTGCGGAAGCACGGCACCGGGTTCGACCTGCCGATCGCCGCCGCTCTGCTGGCAGCGACCGCGCAGATCCCGCGGAAGCCGGTCTCGCTCGCCGCAGTGGTGGGCGAGCTTTCGCTCGACGGCAGCGTCCGGTCGGTGCCCGGCATGCTCGCACACGCCCTCCAGGCGCGTGAGCGCGGGATCCTGCTCGGTCCCGCCGACGCCGACGGAGCTCAGACGCTCGCCGGGCTCGACTACCGCCCGCTACGACACCTTCGGGACCTGCTCGATCCGAACCCGCTAGGGATCGCGCTCCCCGACGGCAGAGCCGCAACGCTCCCGGTCGTCGCGGACCTGGCCGACGTCTACGGACAGGAGTACGCGAAGCGCGCTCTCGAGATCGCGGCGGCAGGAGGGCACAACGTCCTCATGGTCGGTCCTCCCGGTTCGGGCAAGACGATGCTCGCGCGCCGGCTCGCGGGAATCCTGCCTCCGCTGGAAGATGACGAGCGCTTGAGCACCGCGCTCGTGCACTCGGTGGCCGGACTGGACGATTCGGACGCTCTCGCCGGGTTGCGTCCGTTCCGTGCTCCGCACCACTCGTGCTCGATCGCCGGACTGATCGGGGGCGGGAGCCCTCCGCGGCCAGGGGAGGTCAGTCTGGCACACAACGGAGTGCTGTTCCTCGACGAGATGCCCGAGTTCGGTCCTGCGGCGCTCCAAGCGCTCAGGCAGCCGCTCGAGGACGGCCAGGTCGTGCTCGTCCGCGCCGACGGGCGCGTCCGCTTCCCTGCACGCATAGCACTCGTCGGCGCGGCCAATCCGTGCCCGTGCGGGTTCTTCGGCGACCCCGAGAAGGCGTGTGCGTGCCCGCCTGCGCTCGTGGCAAGGTACCAAGGACGCATCGGCGGTCCGCTCCTGGACCGCATCGACATGTACGTCCGCGTGGAGAGAGTCCCGCCGGACCGCATCCTGAGCGGCGTACCGGGCGAGACGACACGGGCAGTGCGCGCTCGACTCACCCGCTCACGCCAGTTCGGGCTGGATCAGCGAGCAACGCCCAACGCTCGTCTGTCCGGTGCCTCCCTCTTCGCCGCATGCCGGCTGTCGATTGCGACGCGCGAGGCAGTCGAGGGACACGCGCGGATCCACCACCTGTCCGGGCGCGGCATCACGCGACTCTTGCGCGTCGCGCGCTCGATCGCCGATCTCGAGGAATCCGACCGCGTCACCGTGGGTCACATAGACGAGGCATCGGGCTTTCGAATGGAGACGGGAGGGACCGGCGGTGGCGGACACCTCGGCTGAGAGGTTTCGGATCGAGTTCGGAGACGAAGACTACCCGGTGCAGCTGGCGCGAACACCCGAACCTCCTCGCGTGCTCTACGGGATCGGCGACCGCTCGGCGCTCGAGCCGGGTCTTGCCGTCATCGGAGCCAGGAAGGCGACCCCCTACGGTCTGGCTGCTGCGAGGCTCTTCGCCGGATGGGCGGCGGGTAGGGGGGCGGTGATCGTCTCCGGAGGCGCGCTCGGCTGCGACCAACAGGCACACACCGCTGCCCTCGAGGCAGGCGGACGGACGGTCGCCATCCTCGGGTGCGGAGCAGACGTCGACTACCCGCGAGGCGCAGCTGGACTGCTGGCAAGGCTGCGCACCGGCCGGTCCGGATGCGTCCTCTCCGAGCTCGACTGGGGCACGCCGCCTGCACGGTGGGCCTTCGCGCGCCGCAACCGCATCATCGCAGGGCTTAGCGAGGCCGTGCTCGTCGTCGAAGCGTCCTTGCCGAGTGGCACGTTCTCTACGGCCGACTTCGCACTCGACGCCGGTAGATCGGTGCTCGTCGTCCCCGGCTCGATCTTCGCGCCCGAGTGCCGCGGATCCAATCGGCTCCTGCGACAGGGGGCAACGCCGGTGTGCGACGTTTCGGACCTCGCCTCGGAGCTCGGCTGGCTCTCTGATGTGGCGCCCAGCGAGGCGGCGTCAACGGAGGCGGGGACGCCCTCCGTCTCGAACCCGGAATCCGACGCCTTGTTGTCGGCGCTTCGAACCGATCCCATGCGGCCCGACGACATAGCCCGACATCTGGGGATGAGCATCATCGAGATTGCGCGCCGGATCGGCGCGCTCGAGGCCAAGGGGGTGGTCGCGCGCTACCCGGACGGTAGATACGGCCCATGCTGAGACCGGCGGCAGGTCGGGCGGGCGATACAATCGAGCCGACCCCACACGACCGGCGGAGTCATGGCACAGAGCCCGGGCGCCATCGCGCATCAACGGCACGCCCCCAAGGCGGGGGACCTCTCGGTCACCGTGATCGGAGGCGGCCTGGCCGGCACGGAGGCCGCCTGGCAGCTCGCCCTGCGGGGGGTTTCGGTCACGCTCGTGGAGATGCGCCCGGTCGTCACCTCTCCCGCGCACCACACCGACGTGCTGGCCGAGCTCGTGTGCTCGAACTCGCTGAAGAGCACCGACCCCAGCACCGCGGCGGGGCTCCTCAAGCAGGAGCTGGCCGCGATGGGAAGCGTCGTCCTTGCGGCCGCGCAACACACCGCCGTGCCGGCAGGCAGCGCCCTTGCGGTGGAGCGCACGCGTTTCTCCGCGCTCCTGGACTGTCTCGTCTCGAACAACCCGCTCATCGACGTGGTGCGCCGCGAGCAGACCACGCTGCCCTCAGGCGCGGTGGTCGTCGCGACCGGGCCTCTCACGAGCGCCGGTTTCGAGCCGGCGCTGGCTGGTCTTGCCGGCACGAAGCGGTTGGCGTTCTATGACGCCGCGGCGCCCATCGTCGATGCGGCGACGATCGATCGGACGCGCGTGTTCGCGGCATCCAGGTACGGGAAGGGGAGTGGAGCCGATTACCTGAACGCACCCATGGACCGCGACGAGTACGAGGCGTTCGTGACCGCTCTCGTCCAAGCGAGACGCGCAGCCGTCCACGAGTTCGAGCGCCGGGAGCTATTCTCCGCGTGCCAGCCGGTCGAAGAGATCGCGCGGACCGGGACGGACGCGCTTCGTTTCGGACCGCTCAAGCCGGTGGGCCTGACCGGCCCGCGCACGGGTAGGCGTCCGTGGGCGGTCGTTCAGCTCCGTGCCGAGAACGCGCAGCGGACCGCATACAACCTCGTGGGCTTCCAGACGAACCTCGCCTTTGGCGAACAAGACCGCGTCTTCCGCATGATCCCGGGACTGGAGCACGCCGACTTCCTGCGGCACGGCGTCATGCACCGAAACACCTTCATAGACGCGCCGCGCGTGCTCGATCCCACGCTCGCGGTTTGCGCCGAGCCGCGCGTCCGCATAGCCGGCCAGGTCACCGGCACGGAAGGCTACCTCGAGGCCGCTGCGTCCGGCCTGCTGGCCGCCGTGAACGCGTTCGCCGACCTCCGCGGACTGCCGCCGTTCGTTCTGCCTCCAGAGACCGCCCTCGGCTCGCTCGTCGCCTACGCGACGAACGCCGACACCATCGACTACCAGCCGATGCACGTGAACTTCGGCCTGCTGCCGCCCCTGGCAGAGCGCGTTCGCGGCAAGCGCGAACGCTACGCGGCGTATGCCGAACGCGCCCGGCACTCGCTTGCGGAGACGCTCGCAGCGCGCGAGGACCTCCTCTTCGACGTGGCGCGTGAGGCGGCATCCGAGATCGAGCCCGCTGCATCCGGGGCGGACCATGGCTGATCGACCGCTATCCGAAGGCAACGGCATCGCATCGCGCGCTCCGATCCCTGATGCCGCCGCCCTCGTCGACCGCTTCATGGCGCATATCGAGATCGAGCGCGGTCTCTCGCCCAACACCGTGCGGGCATACGCGTCCGACCTCGCGCGCTACCTCGAATGGGCCGCCCGCGTGGACGTCGACCCCGTACGGCTGACCCATCGCCAGCTTCGACAGTACCTTGCCGAACTGGACCGCGCGCGATACGCGCGGCGCACGATCGCCAGGCGCCTCGCCGCTGTCCGCTCGTTCTTCGGCTATCTTCTGACCGAGGGCGTCGTGGCCTCGGACCCCTCTCGCGTGCTCAGCGCCCCGAAGCAGCAGCGGCGTCTGCCGCGCGCGGTCCCCGATGAGGCGCTCTCGGCCCTGCTCGATGCGCCGGACCGCTCCACTCCCGCAGGGCTGCGCGATGCCGCGATCATCGAGTTGTTGTACGCGACCGGAATCCGGGTGAGCGAGCTCACGGGGATGTCGATGGCCTCCCTCGACCTTGGCCAGGCGCAGATCGTCGTGGTCGGCAAGGGCTCGAAAGAGCGCATCGTCCCGATCCATCGGCACGCGGCGACGCTCTTGCAGCAATACTGTCGCGACGGCCGGCCTCATCTCGTACGCCCCGAATCGCCGGACTCGCTCTTCCTCTCCACCCGCGGCAACCCGCTTTCGCCCGAGGCGGTGCGCCGCATCATCAACCGTCATCTCCAGGCGGCGGGAAGCGCGGCCCACATCTCGCCGCACGCGCTCAGGCACACCTTCGCGACCCATCTCGTGGAGGCGGGAGCGGATCTCCGCACCGTCCAGGAGCTGCTCGGTCACATTGCGCTGTCTACCACGCAGATATACACTCACGTGAGCATGAAGCGGCTTCAGGACGTGCACAAGAACGCTCATCCTCGAGGCTGACGGCGTGATAGGGGCCATTGCATGAGATCCGACCCACGGACGGACGTTTCCGCCCTCTGGGCCCGCTTCAAGGACAACGCCGACCCCGCCGCCCGTGAAGAGCTCATCCTCAACTACTCCCCCCTGGTGAAGTACGTCGCCGGCCGTGTGTCGTCGGGACTGCCGCAGCAGGTAGAGACCGCAGACCTCATCAGCTACGGGCTCTTCGGGCTGATCGACGCCATCGAGAAGTTCGACCTTGACCGCGGGATCAAGTTCGAAACGTACGCCATCGCCCGCATCAAGGGCGCGATCATAGACGAGCTGCGGGCGATGGACTGGGTCCCGCGCTCGGTGCGCGCACGCGCCCGAGAGATCGAGACGACCTACGTCAAGCTCGAGAACAGACTGAAGCGCGTTCCTTCCGACGCGGAGGTCGCGGAGGAGATGGGCTTGTCGCAAAAGGAGCTGCACGACATCTTCACGAAGCTCTCCTACACCTCGGTCGTGTCCTTCGAGGAACTGTGGATGGGCGGCGAGAAGGACGAGCACCAGGACGCCATCTCGACCATCAAGGACGAGACCGCCGAGGACCCGGTCGCGATCTTCGAGAGCGCCGAGATGAAGGAGATACTCGCCAACGCCATCGAGAAGCTGCCCGAGCGGGAGAAGACCGTCATCGCGCTCTACTACTACGAGGGCCTCACGCTCAAGGAGATCGGGCAGGTACTCGGCGTGACGGAGTCCCGCGTGAGCCAACTCCACACCAAGGCGGTGCTCCGCCTGCGAGGCAAGCTGCACGCTGCCCAGGGTCTCGGCGCGTAGCGTCGCAGCACGTCAGTGGGCGGCTGACGCAGCCGGCCGGCCGCCACAGGCCGCCCGCCTCGGCCGCCCGCCTCTGTATGGCACCCCCGCGCACCCTCTGCTACACTCTCACGGCTCTTGACTACGCACGCCCGCCGACCTCGGCGCTGGTGCCGTCTTCGACCGGAGACGGTGGCGCCTCTCACGAGGGAAGACGCGGGCGGAGGAGAAACCGAACCAAGGAGGTTGCACCATGCCGGTCGTTTCTATGAAAGACCTGCTCGAGGCGGGCGTCCACTTCGGCCACCAGACCCGTCGCTGGAACCCGAAGATGAAGCCCTACATCTTCACGGAGCGCAACGGGATCTACATCCTCGATCTTCAGCGCACCCTCAAGGAGATCCAGCACGCCCACGATTTCGCGCGCGCGGTCGCGAGCCGCGGCCAACAGGTGCTATTCGTCGGCACGAAGAAGCAGGCGCAGGAGCCGATCCAGGCCGAGGCCGAGCGTGCGGGGATGCCGTTCGTCAACCAGCGCTGGCTTGGCGGCATGCTCACGAACTTCGTCACGATGCGCAAGCGCATCGACCGCCTCACCCAGCTCGAGGCCATGGAGGAGGACGGCCGCATGGCCGCCCTCCCCAAGAAGGAACAGATCAAGCTCCGCGCCGAGATGGAGAAGCTCGAGAAGAACCTCTCCGGCGTGCGCGACATGAGGGACCTCCCGGGCGCGCTGTTCGTCGTCGACACGAAGCGCGAGACGATCGCCGTGGCCGAGGCGCGCCGTCTGAAGATCCCGATCATCGGCCTGGCTGACACGAACGCCGATCCCGACGAGATCGACTACATCATCCCGGGCAACGATGACGCCATTCGCTCGGTCACCCTCATGGCGCACGTGATCGCCGACGCGGTCATCGAAGGCAACGAAGGCCGCCAGGGCGAGGATGCGGCGACAGGCGTCGAGCCCTCCGCGGCGCCCGTCCCCGAGGTGACGATGGGCGAACCGACGGCTCCCGAACCAGCGGCGGCCGAAGAGACGCCCGCTGAGGAAGCCGCCGAGGCATCCGCGGCCGAAGAGCCCATGGCAGCGGAGACCGCCGAGGCCGAGGTGGCTGCAACCGACGAGCCCGAAGCTGTCGAGGACGTCCAGGCGGCAGCGACAGAAGACGAGCAGCCCGCCGATGTCGCTGAGACTGAACAGCCCGCGGACACGCCGACTGTCCCCGAAGCCTAGGACCGGGTCGGGACACGACGTCGGCGCGGGTGATCTCCAGGCCCCGTGATGCCGCCGACACCCGCGCCAGTCGCACCGTGAGGAGGAACGGATAGATGGAAGTCACAGCCAAAATGGTCAAGGACCTGCGCGAATGCACAGGCGCTGGGATGATGGACTGCAAGATGGCGCTCTCCGAGGCCGACGGCGATATCGACAAGGCCGTCGACATCTTGAGGATGCGCGGGCTCGCCGCGCTCGCCAAGAAGGCCGGCCGCGCCACGAACGAGGGCGTCATCGCGGCCTTCGTCTCCGAATACGCCCCCGTGGGCGCTCTCGTCGAGGTCAACTGCGAGACCGACTTCGTCGCGCGCAATGCCGAGTTCCAGACGTTCGCGGGTGCGCTCGCCGAACAGGTCGCCGTCGATGCCCCCGACGGCATCAAGGAAGGCCGCGCTGCACTCGTGGCGCAGCAGTACAAGCGCAACCCCAGCCTCACCGTCGAGCAGGCGCTCGGCGATGTCGTGTCCAAGCTCGGCGAGAACATGACGATCACACGCTTCACGCGCCTCGAGGTCAGGGGCAACGGAGCGATCGGCAGCTACGTCCACGCCGGCGGACGCATCGGCGTGCTCGTCGAGGTCGCGTTCGATCGTGCCGAGACGGCCAAGAACGAGGCGATCGCACCGTTCGTCAAGGACTTGGCGATGCACATCGCGGCCGCCTCGCCCGCGTACGTCACGCGCGACCAGGCCCCCGCGGACGTCATCGAACACGAACTTGAGATCTATCGCGCCCAGGCCGCCGAGTCAGGCAAGCCGGAGCAGATCCAGCAGAAGATGGCCGAGGGCCGTCTCGAGAAGTTCTACAAGGAGGTCACGCTCGCCGAGCAGCCCTTCGTCAAGGACCCGGACATCTCGGTCGCGAAGTACGTCGAGGCGACGGGCAAGTCGATCGGAGACACGCTCACGATCGTCGGCTTCGAGCGGTTCGTGCTCGGGCAGGCG
>CAYWCB010000006.1:0-23538 GCA_964456615.1 uncultured Eubacteriales bacterium
TCTTCAAGATCGAGGTCGCCGAGATGAGCGCGCCGAGCGACTTCGAAGCAGGGCTTCCGCCCGAGATCGACGAGGTCGTCATGACCGCGCTCGCGCCCGACCCGGCCGAGCGATACCCGTCAGTGACGCACTTCGCGGCGTCGCTCATGCCGCTCCTTGGCGACGAGCAAGTCGGCAGGGCCGGCCTCCGCGCACGCGTCGGTGCACTCGTGCTGGAGTCCGCAGCCGAGCAGATGCGTCCATCGTGGGACAGGGTCGGCCTGTGGGACCGGGCCCGGCCGTTCGCAACGGTGCTCGCGCGAAGTGCCGCCGCGGCGACCGGAGCCTGGATGGGATGGGCCGGCCTGACCGCGGTCGGACTGTCGCGCGCCCCCTCGCTTGTCGGCGCAGTGCTCGCGGCCCTGGCGGGCGTCCTCGCGCCTGCGCTCGGTGTGGCTCTCGGAGTGCTGCTGCTCTGCGCGGGGCTCGTCGCAGTGAACGCGTATCTGACAGCGGCCGCCCTCTTCGCCGTGTCGGCCGTCTACTGGTGGTTCGTCGCTCGGCGCAAGACCGCCGCCGCGCTGCTTCCGCTCGCCTCTCCCGTGCTCGGCATCGCCCATCTGTCGCTCGCTACCCCGTTCATGACGGGTTTCGCGCTCGCGCCTCCGCAAGCCGCCCTCGCGGCGCTCGCGGGGGGCGCACTGAGCGTCCTGGCGTGGGCCGCATCGCCTAGCGCCGTGGCGTTCGGGAACGTGGATTGGCGATTGTTCTCGAGCCCGCTCGCGGGCAGCGCGGATGCCGCGAACGCGATCAGCGAGCGGCTGTGGGTCGCCTGGAGCAGCCCGTTCACCTACCTCGTGCTGCTCTCATGGGCGCTTGCGGCGGTGGCCATGTCGCTCGCCTGTCGGCGCGCCTCGCGTCCGGCCGCGGTCCTCGGCGCTGCGCTGGCGGCGCTGATCATGTGGGGCGGCTACGTGTTCGCGGGGGCGATAGCCGCTTCGAGCGCATCGGCCGCACTTCTCAGCTGGGAAACAGTGCGCGAACCCTTCGCTCGGCAGATGACCGCCTCTCTTATACTCATCGTGCTGGTCATCGCCGGCGGTCCGCCGGTACGGCCCGAGGAGGAGTGACGAGGTCAGAGGCCTCGCGCAGCGCCTCCCGCCGACGCCAAGGGGCACTCACGTGAGCATCCTGTCCGACTTCGAAGACAACGTCGCGCGAGCCGTCGAAGGCGTCTTCGCGGGGGTCTTCCGCTCGCGCGTTCAGCCCGCCGAGCTCGCGAAGGCGCTCTCGAAGGAGATGGACAAGCGACGCGTTGTCGGGGTCGGCAAGGTCTACGCACCGAACCTGCTCACGGTCGTCATCTCTCCCGCCGACGAGCAGCGCCTCGGATCGTTCACCGAGACCCTCGCTGCCGAGCTCAGCACATACCTCGTCGGGTACGCGCGCGAGAAGGGCTACTCGGTCGAGGGCCGCCCGATGGTGCGCTTCCGCGTCCACGACTCGCTCAAGCTCGGACGCTTCGAGGTCCTGGCCGAGATCGTCTCGGCCGACGAGCTGGCCGAGGCCGCCGAGGAGGCCGGCTTCTACGTGCCTCCCGAGCGCCCCGAGCCGACGGCGCATCCCGGGACACCGAAATCACCTACCGGCGACCGTGCCCGCCCTGGACCCGGCGTCACGCTGCCGCCGTCGGCCGTTCCGATCGTGGACGCCAGTTCCGCTCCCTCCGCCGCGGCGACCGCCGTGCCGTCCGTGGGCGCAGGCCCCACCACGCATGGGAGCGAGACGCAGGCGCGGCGCGAGCAGCGGACGCTTCGCGCGTTGTCCACAGTGACCGTCTCGGGAATCGAGCACGACATCGTCCTGGACGGCAGGCGCCTGGTCGTGGGCCGCTCGCCTTCGGCTGACATCCGTCTGCCCGACGCGAACGTGTCGCGCGAGCACGCGGCGTTCGAGGAGGAGGGCACGGGGTGGTCGATCGCGGACCTCGGCTCCACGAACGGCACCTTCCTCAACGGCGAGCCCGTCCAGCGCGCGCGTCTTCGCGACGGTGACCTGATCACGATGGGCGTCTCGGAACTCGTCTACCACCAGCCGAGGGGCTAGCGGATGCTCGAGATCGTCCTGTTCGCAGGCAGAATCCTTCTGATTGCGCTGCTCTACCTGTTCCTGCTCGCAGCGGTGAGGGCCGGCGTGGGCATGGTATCCGGGCACTCGGCGAAGCGCGCGAGCGGCGGCGAGCTCGTGCTCACCGTGGCAGAGGGACCGAGGGAGCTCCTCGGCACGAAGCTCCCCATCCGCGGACCGATCGTGATCGGGCGCTCGCCGGGGGCCGACATCGTCATCGCCGACGACTTCGTCTCGGGACGCCACGCCCGGGTGGCGCCCACGCACGACGGAGCGGTGCTCGAGGACCTCGGCTCTACGAACGGGACCGTGCTCGACGGGATGCTCGTGAAGGGGATGGCGCCGGTCTCCGCGGGTTCCACGATCGCGCTCGGAGCCGTCAAGCTCAGAGTGGAGCGCGCGTGAGCTCCCGCACTGCCGATCGATACGGGCTGCTCACCGACGTAGGCCGCGTGCGCCAGCACAACGAGGACGCCCTGCTTGCCGCGCCACCGCTGTTCGCCGTCGCCGACGGTCTCGGCGGGCATCAGGCGGGCGAGATCGCCTCCACGGTCGCGATCGAGACGCTTGTGGCGAACGCTCCCCTCCATGCCGACTCGAAGGCCCTGGGGCGTGCCATCCACGCCGCGAACAGAGCGGTGATCGAGGCCGCCGAGGAGCGATCGAGCCGCTCCGGCATGGGTACGACGCTCACGGCGGCCATCGTGGAGGGAACGAGGATCGCCATAGCGCACGTGGGCGACAGCCGCGCGTACCTCGTCCACGAGGGTGTCCTGCAGCTGTTGACCGAGGACCACTCGATGGTCGCGGACATGGTCCGCCGCGGTCAGCTCTCGGAAGAGGAGTCGCGCTTCCATCCGAACCGCAGCGTCATCACGCGTGCGCTCGGTACCGATCCCAACATGTCCGCCGATACCCTCGACGTGCGGACGGCGCCGGGCGACCGGCTCCTGCTCGCCACGGACGGCCTGTCGGGCATGCTTCACGACGACGAGATCGTCCAGGTGCTCGCCGCCAGCGCCGATCCACAGGACGCCGCGAAAGCGCTCGTGGACGCCGCGAACGAGGCGGGCGGACAGGACAACATCAGTGTCGTAGTCGTCGACGTGTGTGGGCGCAGCTCCGGGCGCGGCCTGCGTGCCGCCCGCGCGAGCCGAGGCAGCGGTGCGGATGACTCTGGCGGGAGGCCCAAGGCCCTGAGAAGCTGGCTCGCGCTCGCCGCATGGATCGCGGCGCTCGCCCTGGTCGTTGGCGGCATCGGGTATGCGACCTGGAGCTACGCGCGCTCGCAGGCGTATCTCGTCGACGAGGGGGGCCTAGTCGTCGTCTACCGCGGCGTGCCCGGCTCGCTCGCGGGAGTATCGCTCAAGTGGCGCGAGACGGAGACGACCGTTCCGATCGCCGGGCTCGACCCCGTTGTCGCCGACCGCCTTGCCGGGGGGATCCGCGTCGAGGACCTCGACGCGGCGCATGCGCTCGTCGAGCAGTACCGCTCGCAACTGCCACAGGCGATGCCGGAGGGACCGGTCCCGGGTACGGCCGCTCCTGACGGCACGCTTCCCACCGGAACACCCGGGCGCTAGCCGATGCGCAGTCCGAGGACACTCGAGCTCCTTCTGCTGCTTGCTGCCGCCCCGGTCGTGCTGCTCGTCTTCGCGCTCGTCCAGGCGCAGGCGGCCCGGTCCATCGCACCGGGGGGCCTGATCGTCCCTGCAGCTCTCATCCTCGCATTCTCGGCTGCGCACGTCGCGGTCCGCCTCACCGCGCCTTCCGCCGACCCGGCACTGCTCCCGATCGCCGCGCTCCTCTCGGGCGTGGGGATCGCCTTCATCACCCGTCTCGACATCCCGTTGGACGCGCATTTCGCTCGAAGCCAGGCGGTCTGGCTCTTCGCCGGGGTCGCGGTGCTCGTCGTGACGCTCTTGGCGGTCCGTTCGCTCGAGGCGCTCGCCCGCTACAAGTACACGATCATGCTCGCGGCCATCGCGCTCCTCGTCCTGCCCGCGCTCGTCGGCCACGAGGTCAACGGCGCGAAGCTCTGGCTCCGATTCGGCACACTGTCGTTCCAGCCGGGCGAGGTGGCGAAGATCCTCGTCGTGCTCTTCCTGGCGGCCTACCTGTCCGAGAACCGCGAGCTCCTCTCGATATCCACGCGGCGGTTCCTGGGAGTGTGGATACCGCCGCTCAAGCAGCTCGGGCCCCTGCTGCTCATGTGGGCGATCTCGCTGTTCGTGCTCATCGCCGAGAAGGACTTGGGCTCGAGCCTGCTCTTCTTCGGCATCTTCCTGGTGATGATCTATGCGGCGACGGGGCGCGTCGGCTACGTGATCGTGGGGCTCGCGCTCTTCGCGCTCGGCGCGACCGCCGCCTACCTCGCCTTCGACCACGTGCAGACTCGGGTAGCGATATGGCTGGATCCGTTCGCCGACGTGGCGGACCGCGGCTACCAGCTCGTGCAGTCCCTGTTCGCGCTGGGCGCGGGCGGCGTGGGAGGCGTCGGCATCGGGCGGGGATTCCCCACACGCATCCCGTCCGTGGAGACCGACTTCATCTTCGCCGCCATAGCCGAGGAGATCGGGCTGCTCGGCGGGGCGGCGCTCATCATCGCCTACGCCGTCTTCTGTCTGCGTGGACTGGCGACCGCCGCTCGCGCCCGCTCCGACATGGCGGCGCTGACGGCCACAGGGCTGGCTGCGGCGATCGGCCTGCAGGTCTTCGTCATCGTCGGAGGAGTCACCCGGCTCGTGCCCCTGACCGGAGTGACGCTGCCGTTCGTCAGCTACGGCGGATCGTCGATCGTCGCGAACTTCATGCTGCTGGGGCTGCTGTTGCGAGCAGGCAATGAAGCGACCGGCGCGGAAGTCGACATGGAGACCACAGCGGGTGACGTGGGCGTGCTCGGGCGCATCGCGCTCTCGCGCAGGCTTGTACGCGTTGCCAACGTGTTCGCCTTCCTGCTCGTCGCGCTGGTCGTGAACCTCACGTACGTGCAGGTCGTCAGGGCGGACTGGCTTGCCGACCACCCAGCCAACACGCGCCTGCTCGCCGAGGAGGCGCGCAGCGACCGCGGCGCCATAGTCACCGCGGACGGCGCGGTGCTCGCCGAGTCGGTTCCGGCAGGCGCGGGCACGTTCAAGAGGCGATACCCGGCGGGCGTGCTCGCGGCGCACGTTGTCGGGTACACGTCGCCGCGCTACGGGCGGGCGGGAGTGGAGCGTGCCGCGAACGACGTGCTCGCGGGGCGCCGCGTCTACAGCACGTGGCGCGACGTGATCGAGTCGGCGGCGGGGCTTCCGCTCACCGGGAACGACGTCGTGTTGACCATCGACTCCAAGGTGCAGAAGGCAGCGCAGGCCGCCTTGTCCGGGGAGCGAGGGGCCTGCGTCGTCGTCGATCCCCGGTCCGGCGCGATCCTCGCGATGGCGTCGACGCCGGGCTACGCTCCCGCGACCGTCGATGAGGCGTGGGAGACGCTCTCGGCGGCCGAGAGCGCACCTCTCGTCAACCGCGCCACCCAGTCCCTCTACCCGCCGGGCTCCACGTTCAAGGTCGTGACCCTCACGGGCGCCCTCGCCTCCGGTGTCGCGACACCGGGGACGACATACCCGGGGCCGGGCCGCATGGAGATAGGCAACGCGCCGGTCACGAATTACGAGGGCGGGTCCTACGGAGAGCTCGACCTGACGACCGCACTCGCCCGCTCGGTCAACACCGTGTTCGCTCAGCTTGCGGTGGACCTTGGATCCGACCGCCTCGTGTCGCAGGCCGACGCCTTCGGCTTCGACACGAAGGTCCCCTTCGAGCTGCCCACGCGAACCTCGCTCATGCCAGACCCGGCGGAGATGACGGTGTGGGAGACGGCGTGGGCCGGGGTCGGGCAACCGGTCGGCGAGCACGAGAGCCCGCCGGGACCGCAGGCGACGGCACTTGAGATGGCTCTCGTGGCGTCCGGCATCGCGAACTCCGGACTCGTGATGGAGCCGCACGCGATCGCGCAGGTGCGCGACGAGGCGGGCCGCATCCTGTCGACGACCCCCGATCGCGCGTGGCTCACCGCGACAGATCCGGCGACGGCCAGGACCGTGCGCGACATGATGGTGGACGTGGTGAGGCGCGGCTCCGGGGCGCGCGCCCGCATCGACGGTATCGACGTGGCCGGGAAGACCGGGACCGCCGAGGCGGGCAAGTCGGTGCAGACCCACGCCTGGTTCATAGCCTTCGCGCCCGCCGACGACCCTGTGGTCGCGATGGCCATCGTACTAGAGAACGCCGGTGTTGGCGGGAGGGTCGCCGCCCCGGCCGCCAAACCGGTGCTGAAGGCGGCACTCGACGCGCGGGGCGTGAGGTAGCGCCGAGGCAACGAAGCCGCCCGGCCTGGGAGGTCGGGCTAGAATAGCAGGTGGCGCGGCTGGATCCGCGCCCGACGAAACGGGAGTCCGCGTGGAAGAGCGGGTGTTCGGCCGAAGATACCGGGCGATCGAGACGATCGGCTCCGGCGGGATGGCCGACGTCTACAAGGCCGTCGATGAGGTCCTCGGCAGGACCGTCGCCGTCAAGGTCCTCCACCCGAGGTACGCGAGCGACCCGGGATTCGTGCAGCGCTTCCGCCATGAGGCAGCGTCGGCCGCCAATCTCTCGCACCCCAACATCGTGAACATCTACGACTGGGGGCAGGACGGCGAGACGTACTACATCGTCATGGAGTACGTCCGCGGCTCCGACCTCAAGTCTCTCGTCGAGGACCGGGGACCCTTCCCGCCGAGAAGGGCCGCCGAGTACGGAGCGCAGGTCGCGGCGGCTCTCTCCGTCGCGCACGGCTACGACATCATCCACCGCGACATCAAGCCGCAGAACATCGTGCTCACACCGGACGGCACGATCAAGGTGATGGACTTCGGCATCGCCCGCGCCGGGAACACGAACATGACGCAAACGGGGTCGGTGCTCGGCACGGCGCAGTACGTCAGCCCCGAGCAGGCACAGGGACGCCCCCTCGGCCCCACGAGCGACCTCTACTCGCTGGGCATCGTCCTGTATGAGCTCTCGACCGGCCGGCTGCCCTTCGACGGCGACACGCCGGTGTCGGTCGCGTTGAAGCAGGTGAACGAGGCGCCCGTGCCGCCGAGGCAGATAGACCCGGCGATACCGGCAGCACTCGAGGCGGTCATCCTCAAAGCGATGGCGAAGAAGCCGCAGGAGCGCTACCAGTCCGCCGAGGAGATGCGCCGAGACCTCCTTCGCGTCTCGCAGGGGGAGTCAGTCGATGCGATGGCGGTGGGTACCGCGGTGGCGGCCGCAGTGCCCGCCACTACGGTCATGCCCGCGGCACGGCCTCCCGGCACGGCCAAGGCCGGGGAAGCCCCTGCAGGCAGGAAGACCAACCCGTGGCCGTGGATAGTCGCTGCCATCGCGCTCCTCGTCGTAGGCGGACTGATCACGGCCTGGGCCACGGGGATGTTCGGGCCCGCGAAGGTGCCCGTCCCCGACCTTCGTGGCCAGACCCTGGCTCAAGCGGAGGCTGCGCTCGCCGCCGAGGACCTCTCTCTCGGCGCCGTGGAACCGGCGTTCAGCGAGGAAGTCGAAGCCGGCATCGTGATGGATCAGTCGCCGAGCGCCGGCGTGGAGCTGGAGAAGGACTCCAAGGTCGACCTCGTCGTGAGCAAGGGGATCGAACTGCTGCCGGTGCCGGACTTTGTCGGCATGAGCGAGTCGGCAGCTGCGAAGGCGGCGCGCGAGGCGGGTTTCGAGCTCGACGTGCCGCAGCGCAAGGCCAGCACCACCACGAAGAAGGGTGACGTCATCTCTCAGTCGCCCGAGGCCGGAGCGCAGGCCGCACGTGGTTCCCTGATCGAACTCGTCGTATCGGAGGGACCGGAGTTCAAGCAGGTACCCGACGTCGTCGGCAAGTCATCGAGCCAAGCGCAGAAGACCCTTGCCCAGGACGGATTCAAGGTCAAGCAGGGCGAGGACTTCAGCGAGACGGTGAAGAAGGGCGTGGTCATCAGCCAGTCTCCCGACGCGCCCGCGATCGTGACGGCCGGGAGCACCATCACGATCGTGATCTCGAAGGGTCCGGACCGCGTGATCGTCCCCGACGTCACCGGCATGAGCGAGGCCGCGGCTAAGAAGGAGCTCGAGGACCTCGGGCTGAAGGTCACCGTCAATTACCAGGCCAGCCCTGACGAGGGGTTCGTGTTGACGCAGGATCCCCCTCACGACGCACAGGTCAAGCGGGGCGACAACGTGACCATCTGGGTGGGCAAGGCGCAGATGTAGCGAGTGGCCGGCTTCCGGGGGAACGGATCCCGCGCCCGCCGCCTGGAGGAGCGCTTCCGAGACCCGTCACACGCCTGCGGTGTGCCGTCAGTCACGCGCATCCGACCGCTGGTCATGTGCGTGTGACTAGGAAGCGCCCCTAAGTGGGATAATCGTTCCCAAACCTGATCACGCACGAGAGTCGCTGACGCGCTGCCGTCCGTCGGCCCCAGGCTGGGGACCGTGACGCGATCAGCGGGAACAGGGGAAGCGTGATCGCGGTACGGCCGATAGGCTGTCCTCTTCGCTCGTGCGCTAGCACGGCGACCCGCGGAGCGCGCCCGCCAGACGCGCGAGGCGCGGCCACGGCGCTCGCTTCAGTCCAGAACACCTCATCCGAGCGCCGCCTCGGCACCTCGAAGCATCGGCGTCTCCGTCTGAGACATTCCGCGCTGCGGCGTCGTCGCCGCAGCCCGCACCTACGGCCGGAAGAGGGGTAGTGACATGAGCCGCGTTCGTCTCAACACCGCCGTCCTGCGCGAGCCGAGGTTGCTGGTCAAGGCTCCCCCGACATCGGGCGACCTGCTCGCCGAAGACTCCGTGGCGTCGCCCGGGATCACGCGCCGCGAGGCGGTGACGATCGCCGGCGTTGCGGCAGCCGCGATGGCGGGAGCTACCGGAGCGGTCCCGGCGCTGGGCGCCCTCGGGCCGGTCGGCGTTTCGGTGTCGTCAAGGAGCGCGCGCTACTCGATGGGCTCGACGGAGTTCGTGCTCGACCCTGCACGATTCGGTGGCAGAGCGCGACTCGTGGCGGGAACGACCGCGAGCGGCACGTCGGTCGCGCTTTCCGGAGCGCGCTTCCCGGGCACCGCTATGCCGGCGGGGATCACCCTGGAGACCTTCGGCAGCGGAGCGACGACACGGCTTCGCATCCGCATGGACCTCGGTGGGTTCGATGCCGAGGTGCCGCTCTCGAAATGGCTCGCCGGAGAAGCGGCTGCCTGCTCGGCGGTGACGTTCGCAGGCGAGACCTTCCCGCTCAAGGGCCTGGCGTCCTTCAAGTTGGTGGGGCAGGGAACCGCTACGTTCACGCATGACTGGCGGCTCACGATCGAGGGCCCGAGCATCGGCCGCGTGTCAGGCCTGGGCAGAGGCGTCGTCGGCGACCGCGTCACGATCTCTCTCCCCGCAGAGGAAGCTCCGACGCTCTTCACGCGCCGGATCAAGCGCCGGATGCTCGTCGTGCTGGAGCGCGGCGAGTACTCGTGGGCGCTCGCTGCGCCATCCGGGAACGGCGCGGGCGCTGTGGCGTTGACGGACACTGCGTTCGACACGCTCGCGCTCGAGTCCGCCGAAACGGCGAACGGCTATCCCTACCGTGCGGTGATAGCCGAGTCGACGTCGACGGATACGAACGCGCACTTCGCCGCGAAGGCCCTCCGGAACCTGACCGGCAAGGCCGCCTCAGTCCCACTCGCCGCCTTGCGCTACGCCCGGGTTTTCGACAGCGACGATGAGCCCTTCATGCTCGCGGCTGACTTCCCCGAGCAGACGGTATGGCTGCACGGACCGGGATATGCGCTTCTGGCCGGTGGAGGACCGGGGGCGGCGACCTTCGAGATGACGGGCAACGGCCGCTTGGCCGATGCGGTCGTGTGCCAGCCGAGCGTGGGCGCTCTGTCCGTTCCCATGGGTGACGCGGTCGTCGAGCCCATCCGATTCCCTGAGGGCAGCGCCGCCGTCGCTCGGCTCGGCAACACTTCCCCGAGCGCGAAGCCGGTCAAGGCGCAGGCGATCGCGATCAATCCGGACATCATCGACGTGATCACGAACCCCGACCTGGTCATCATCGACCCGGGGCTCATCGACGTGATCCTTCTGCCCAGCACGACGACCGTCCGGGTCACTCGGCCAGAAGACCTTCTGAGTCTGAAGTTCGAGTTCTACAACCTCTCACTCGACTTCAGCTCGACTCCGCCCAAGCTTGTGCGAGCGGGAAGGACCGTCAACAACGCTTTGCTCGCAGTGACCTTCCCCCCGCAGCACATACTCGAGAGCGCCTACAACGAGTTCTCGACTCTGCTCGCCACCCCGAACGAAGCCACTGCGGGACCGCCGATCTGGTCGACGATCGCAAGCGAGAGCCGGCTCGTCTTCATCGTGCCCAACCAGCAGGCCGACGAGGGCATCCCCTACACCCTCGCCGGCCTGCTCGACTGGAGCAAGTACGACATGTCGGTGGCCGACGCTGCCCGGGTGACCCCGAGCGGCTCGGTTCCGCTCTCCCTCGAAGAGCCGCTGGCCTCGCAGACCTCCATCGAGGCACCGTGGGGGCTCTTCCTCTCGCCGACGCAACGAGCGCGGTGGTCGCACAAGAGCGATGCCGTCGAGCGCAAGGGCGTCTACGAGCTCTGGCATACCCGCTATGTCGGCGACTACCGGTCGGTCGTCATCGACTTCCCGGACTTCCCCGGCTTCCGCGACATCGGCGCCCTGCCATCGCCCGTAGGCGCTGCTGCGCTCACGCCGGGCATCTCCAACACGATCGTGCCGATAGCCAGGCCGCCGGTCGCGGTCGAGACCCGGCTCGGCCTGACGTCCCCGAAGCTGCGCGCGGTGTGGGCGCGCTACTACGAGCAGTGGAAGACCGAGCAGGTCAAGCCGGTACCGAACACCGACATCATCCCCACCGTGCCGCTCGAGCTGAGGAGGCAGAACAGCTTCACCCGGGCCGGCGACATGTCCGACAAGCTCGGTGCAAGGAACCGCTGGACGATCGCGGACATCACGGCAAGATACCGCAAGCCGGCGGTCGACGTCCGGCGACTGATGCTCACCTCGCAAGGCGCGTGGATGAACACGCTCGGCAATTGGCCGACGGACGAGTACACCCTTCCGCCCGAGAACCTCGACATCCTCATCGACCTGCTCACGTGGGAACACAGGATGACGCAGGGTCGCGACCACTACGTGAAGCTCGTGTTCGCCGGGCGGATCTTCCCCTTCGGGCACAAGGCCGTCGAGGTCCAGATCACCGAGCGCAAGTTCAAGACGGCGCCCGGCACGGGGCGGCCCACCGCCTATCTGCTCACGCGGACCTTCATCGTGATACGCGAGCCGGTGAAGACGTACGAGTTCGCGGACTTCCCGGGGAAGTCCTACCGCTCGCGGCAGACACCGTTCAAGCGCGTCGAGTTCAAGACCACGATCTCGCCGCCGATCTACAAGTCGCTGATCTCCAACGGCACGGCGTCGTATCAGACGTACTGGGTCCGCGACGCAACAGCGACGAGCAAGAACCTCCCGTTCCAGATCGAGGCGACCGACTGGGACGGGACGCTCATCAAGCTCTCGGTCCCGCTGATCTTCGTCGACGACCGACTCGCCGTGTACAAGTCTTCGACTCCCGCCTCCATGAACCTGGCCAACTGCGCCACGGCCTACCGGGGCCAGAGCCTCCAGATGGGCGGGCAGAAGATGGCGTACGCCGAGCCGCTTCCCGCCAGTGCCACGAAGGACACCCGGCACCTCCCGACCAACTCGATGAAGTTCACCGCCGAGACGCTGCGGCCCTCGAGCCCGGGCATGGCGCTCGGCAACCCGTTCTTCTACCCGAAGCTTTACAACGCGCAGGTCCGCCTCGACATCGCCGAGCAGATCACCAACCAGACGGCGTCGACTCCGATCACGCTCGCGGACGTGTACGTGAACAACGGCTACACGGGACCGAACGCGAAGGGTATGGCGTTCGCGAACGTGAACCCGCCGACGAGCGGCGGATCCTCTGTCGACGGCTCCATCAGCAAACTGGACACGGGCGGCCTGCCGCTGCCCTTCCCGGGCTCGCAGGCCGGTGGCCTTGCCACGCCGAGCCAGGTGCTCAAGGGGCTCTCGGCGTACGCGGGGCCGTTCGGAGGCGCGGTCGATGCGTTCGCGGGCGGCTTCGGCAACGGGACCGACTTCGACCCCAGCGACTTCTTCGGCGAACTGCTGGAGGCGAAGCTCATCGGCGGCGTAACGCTCATCGATATCCTGGCGAAGGCTCTAGGACTGGACGATATCCCCGGCTTCACCAAGCGCATCGAAGGGCCCGAGGGCGATAGGAAGCTGATCATCGCGTTCCAGTGGGACGTCGACAACAAGTCGACGCAGAAGATCAAGAAGTTCTTCATCTTCGAGCCGACATCCACGACGGAGCTGCACCTCAAGGCCGAGATGACCAAGAGCCTCTCCGACCTCTCGGCGGAACCGACGACGATCATCCAAGGATCGCTCTCCAACTTCTACATCAACCTGATCGGAGACAGCGCCGAGTTCCTGAATCTCGTGTTCGGCACGTTCTCGATGAGCTCGATCAATGGCGGATCGCCGAAGATCAACCCAGGCCTCGAAGACGTGCTCTTCGCCGGACCGCTCCAGTTCCTGAACGAGCTCAGACAGTTCCTCGGAGTCTTCGGCGGGGGCGGGCAGGGCGGCCAGGCGCTCGCGCAAGGCATGTCGGCGCTCTCGAAGGGCTCGAAGATCGATGCGATGGCGCTGGGGTCGTTCGACGTAGGGCCGTTCCACATAGAGTTCGACACCAAGGGCCTCTACATATCGCTCTCGATCGCGATCCCGAACATCTCCGTGGGAGCCCTGGCGCTCTCGAACATGTCGCTCGGCATGAAGGTGAGCCTGCTCTGGGACGGCAGCCCCATACTCGTCGACTTCAACTTCTGCACCAAGGAATCGCAGATGACGATCTCGGTCATGGGTTGGGCAGGCGGCGGATACGTGCTCGTCAAGATCGCGACGGGCGAGCCCGTGCTCCGCATGCTCGAGATCGGTTTCTGGTTCGGCGCCTCGGCGTCGATCGACATCGTCGTCGCGAGCGGCTCGGTCGAGATCAAGGGTGGCTTCACGTTCACGATCGAGAACAAGGTCGAGGGCGGCAAGACGGTCGAGAAGCTCAAGTTCGAGGCCTACATCCGACTCTCGGGCCGGCTGGATATCCTCGGGATCATCAAGGTCTCGCTCACCTTCGAGCTCGTGCTGACCTACGAGCAGTTCGACAAGGGCGGGGGCGGCGGCAAAGGTGACAGGCTCACCGGTACCGCGACGCTCACCGTCGAGATCGAGATCGTGTTCTTCTCGTTCAGCGTCAACTGCACGGTCTCGCAGAAGATCGCAGGCAAGGACCCGCGGTTCGGGGACACCTACGACGAGTCCGAATGGATCGCCTACTGCAAGGCGTTCGCACCGGCGACCCTGGGAGCGTGAGTCACATGGCCAAGAAGCAACGCATCATGTGGACGGCCCTGCCCAACGGCCTGGTTCCCGGGTCCGGGGGCAAGAAGCTCAGGCTCTCGGTGTTCGTGTCGCCGAAGCTCGAGGACGACGTCTCGCCCGGACGGCTCGACCACTTCCCCGACTTCACGAGCGGCCAGGGTGTGAACTGGGCGTCCCTCGTGAACGAGCTGTCCTTCCGGGTCGAGGTGATGAACAATCTCGCTCCCGCTCTCTCGGACGTGCCGTCGCTCGTTGGGACATACTCGCCCGTCTCGCAGGCGTCGCCCGAGCTGTGGGATTCGATGTTCAAGCCAAGCACGAAGGTCCCCTCCAGCGTGCCGAAGATCCCGGCCGTCATGAAGGTGAACAGCTTCAGCGTTCCCGCTGTCATCAAACAGATCCAGGACCAGTACGTGGCCGTCGGCGCCAACCCGCGGCTCATCTCCAAGTTGCCTCTCGTGAACCTCATGGTCACGCCAGCGGGGCTCAAATCCTCGCCCATCATGCGCCTGATCCCCGCTATCCAGCGCCCGCCGACCGTCCGAGTCAGAGCGCTCGGCGCCGGCCCGGACCCTGCCTTCAAGGAGTTCGAGGACTTCCACCAGGGCTTCGACGGCGCATCGGACGACGGCGGTGTGTCGGCGCAGGCCGCCGAAGTCGCGATGCCCGTCCCCAAACGTCCCGAGATGGACTTTCATACGGCGCTCTCCACGCTCGGCGAGTTCCCCGGGATGCTCCTCGGCCTCGGGATCGTGCTCGACTTCGAGATCCCCTTCACCAACACTCTGAGGCTCGGGAAGCGCCTGCGCGTCGTTCCGACGGACCCGCCGGGCGGCAGCGCTTCACCTTGGACCGCATACAACCTCGTACCAGGTCCGCGCACGCGAACCGGGACCTACGTTTCGGCGAAGACGTTCGAGACGCGCCCGAAGACGGGCGACATCAGGGGCGGCTATCTCGTCATGCGCAACACGACGGTACCGTCCAAGAGTCCCGTGACCGTCGCGACCGTCGACGTCGACTTCGCCGGCCTCGCCGTCAAGGCCACCGCCGTGTCCGCGGCCAAGCAGATGAAGGAAGTGCTGCAGGCCAAGGCGACACAGGCGACGTCTGTGAAGGCGGCCGCGTCGTCGGGCGTCAACGTCGATGTTGCGAGGCCTGTCGCTGGGACGGTCTCGCCGACAACCACGTACGAGCCGATGGGGCTTCCGGGCCTTGGACCCTCTACGCTGAGCCTCTCGCGCAACGGCGCGGGGGCCAAGCTCAAGGCCATGGTCGCTGCCCTGGCGGGCAAGGAAGCGAAGCTCGAGGCCGACCAGGACAAGCTCATCCTCAACTACGCCGAAGAGGTGTCACGCGGCTACCGGATCGACGTGTGGGACAGCGTGACCCGGAAGTGGCACTCGCTCTGCAGACGCGTCGGCACGTACAGGATCGGAGACACCGACGTCAGGTTCGAGGATGATGCCGCCACACTCGCCGAGGACGGCGACGCGACGCTCCAGGACGAAGGCTGGATACAGACCGCGGCCGTTTCCGACCCCAACAAGACCGAAGAGAACAAGATTCCGACTGAGGTCTGGGTCCACGAGCACATGTTCGACTGGACGGGCTGGAGCCTGGCGGTCCCGCGTCCGGGTGCGGCGCTCGCCGTTCACGATGACGGCAGCTCGTCCACGATCCGCGAGTCGGTAGGCCCGGACGGCTCCACTCACGGGATCGGCAACTGGGTCGATCCCGCTTTCCCGCTCGCAACCGAGTTCACCGTTCCCGACGGCAGCCTGACGAGGAAGCGTTTCGGCACCACATACCGGTTCCGCGCTCGCAGCGTAGATCTCGCCGGCCACAGCGTGCCGTTCTCGGCCGGCTCGACGAACGTGGACCCCGGAGGCGCGGGCGACAGGACAACGACCGTTACCGACAAGATCGTCAACCGCCGCACCGATCCGGTGAAGGCTCCCACCGTCGTGATCGCCGAGCCGATGAAGCCGGGCGAGTCGCCGGCCGTGCTCGTGGTGCGCAGCAACTACAACACGCCGTCCGCGGAGATCGAGCCCACGTCACGGCACATCACGCCACCGAGGTCCTCGGTCGAGATGGCCGAGGAGCTGGGAGGTCTCGATGATGCTCTGACGCCGGGCAAGCCGGTCGACCCGACGCTGTACTCGATGCTCGTCGAGCGCGACGCCTTCGAGTTCGAGATGGAGACCGCGCAGGAAGGCACCGTCAAGGCGACCGGAAAGGCCATGGCCATCGGGCCGAGCCTGCCCGCGACCGTCGTCCCTCCGAACCTGCCTCCGCTCCTTCCCGGCCAGGTGCTCAGGGACAAGCCCGAGTACGTACCGAAGGAGTACGTGCAGCAGGCACCCGTGGAGAAGATCGAGAACGAGGACGGCACGCTTCCCTACCTGCCCGACATGCTCTCGCGCGGGGCGACCCTCAAAGGACTGCCCGGCACGCCTTCCACCACGAAGGGCGTCCGCATGAGCGCCGCTGCGGTGAGCCCGACCCTCGGCAGCATCGCGAAGGTCGGCGTCGTGAAGATCCCGATAACCTCGACGCAGTACGAGACGGTCAAGACGATTCTGGTCGATTTCGACCGGGCCGGGCAGAAGTGGTACAACAAGCGCTCGTTCAAGCTCATCATCAAGGGCATCGAGGCAACGGACAAGCGGGTCACTCCACACGCCACGCCCAAGACACCGCTGTGGAACTCGACCGCGCGCACCCTCACCGTCGAGCTGCCGAAGGGCGACAAGGTGCTCGTCGAGCTCTCGTCGTTCACCAACCCCGCCGACCTCAACCTCTTCGAGGTCTACGAATGGGGCGTCAGGCCCTTCGTGCTGAAGACGACGGTCGGGAGACTAGTGGGTCTCAAGCAGATGGCCAACCCCATAGCTACCGTCCTGCCTACCCTCGTCAAGCGCAACATGACCACCACGATGAAGGCCCTTGTGGCCACGACCATCATCGGCAGGAACTGGACGATCACGCCTCACGACACGCTCACGCTCGTTCACGCCGTCCAGCAGCCGGTGATCGAGCCGAAGTTCACCGGCTACGCTCGCGTGAACCGCAAGCCGGGGGAGACGCACGGGACACTCGTGGACTGGATGCCCATCCACGGCAAGAGCACGGCCAAGCTCAGCGTACAGGCGCACTGGCACGAGAACGCGGACGACCCCTCAGCCGGCGTCCCGAAATGGAAGGACCCGGACGGCACTGACACGTCGGTCGAGCACGAAGAGAAGGTGTTCGAGGTGACGGTGGGCCCGAGCGACACCTCGGTGCTCGACCTTGGGCTCAAGCGAACCCGGCTTCCCGCCTTCGCGGTGGTCAGAGCGCTGGCCGACGACCCGAAGGCGAACGCGCAGCGGCACTTCTTCGGCGACACGCACCATCGGCTTATCGAGTACAAGGCGACCGCGACGAGCCGCTTTCCCGAGTTCTTCGCCGACGACCCGAATGCCGATTTCGCTCGAACATCGGTCGTGAAGTCCCTGCACGTGCCGAGCTCTGCTCGGCCGACGCCGCCTGCCATCTCCTACGTCATCCCGACGTACGGCTGGACGAAGACGGCGACGACGAGCAAGCGACTTGCGGGCGGCCTGCGCGTCTACCTCGAACGTCCGTGGTTCTCGTCGGGAGACAACGAGCAGCTCGCGGTCGTCCTGCCCTGGACCTCGATACACCCGCAGACCCGCTTCCACACGCAGTGGGGCGACGACCCGATCTGGTCGTCCCAGGGCAAGCTCGGGTCCACGCGTCCCAGCACGGCGAGCTTCGGGAGCCGTGCTGCGGGGATCGCGTCCGGGATCAAGCTGGCCGAGGACGGCTCGAAGGCCTCGATCGTCGCCTACGACGTGGACTTCGATCCCGAAAGCGACATGTGGTTCGCTGACATGCAGATCGACCCCGGTGGCGCCTATTTCCCGTTCATCAAGCTCGTGCTCGCCCGCTTCCAGCGGTACTCGCTCAGCGGCTACGAACTCTCGCCCGTGGCGTTCGCGGACTTCGCGCAGCTGGCGCCCGAACGGTCCGCGTCCATCCTGTGGTCGACGAGCGCGAGGGGAGCCACGCAGCTCACCGTCACGGTCACCGGCCAGACCTACTCGGACTCGCACGTGAGCAAGTTCCACGCGGGCAAGAGGGCGACCGTGACGGCGCAGTTCGAGCGGCAGATCGTGTCGCAGTCCGAAGCCGAGAAGCACCCGACGGGTTGGCTCCCCGTCGGAGACGAATTGGAGCTCGCGCAGCTTCCCTTGACCCTCTTCCAACTAATCAAGGGCATCACGACCACCACATGGAGGCGGACGTTCACCTACCCGACGACTGCGGGCCCGTACCGCCTTGTCATCCGCGAGTACGAGTGGCACCACACCGTGGACACCCCTCCATCGATAGTCGTTCTCACCCCGCAGACCTCGCGCCTCGTCTACGCGGACACGATGCTGCTCACACCGCCCTCCGCCCCCGTGGCGGAGTAGACGGAGGCACCCGCCCGCCGGAAGACGCAACCGGCTGCGGCGCAGGCCCTGCGCATCGAAGCCCCGGCAGCAAGCCGGGGCTTCGGTCTTCGTGCGTGCACTGTACTGGTATTGGCATTCCCGCGCATGGCCGGTAAGCGCCGAGTAAGGCGTCGCTATGGCCCATCGGCAACACTCCTCGCGGCGCGCCTGACGGCGAGTTCCGACGCGATCAGCGGCGGGACTCGCGAAGCTCGACCGAGGAGGAGACAGTGATCATCCGAACTGCTCGAACACTCATCGCAGCCGTCTGCACGGCTGCGATAGTCGCGATCGTCTGCGTTCCGATTGCGCTCGCAGCCGGGACCGGCGACGATCCGACACCGACCGAAGACGTGCTGACCGCCCGCGAGACCGCAGAGAAGGCCCGCCTGGAGCGCGAGACCGAGAGATGGCTGCGCCGCCCAGGTGTGCGGCACCCGAGCGACGACATCGAGGCGCGCGCCATGGCCGAGGTGCCCTACCGCTACCTCTGGACGCCCAGCCACAAGCAGGAACGGAGCTACTGGTGTGGTCCGGCCACCTGTCAGGTCATCGATCACTACTTCGGCAGCTACGTTTCTCAGAGTACGTACGCGGCGTTCCTGGGGACCACGACGAAGGGCACCGACTTCTCGCGGATCGACGACTGCCTGCGCCGCTTCACCGGCAAGCCCTATTACTACTACGGCTCACTCACCGAGTCGTGGTTCTACTACCGGGTCGCGGACAGCCTCATGAACCACGGCATGCCGGTGGCAGCCGACCTCAACATCATCGCGAGCATCTGGCCCAACTACGTGCGCGATCATCCCGGGCACATCGTGCCCATCGAGGCGTTCGATTGGCGGGTCTGGACCATCCGCCTGAACGACGTGTACGACGAACGCGACTCGGGCGGCGGTGCAACGTTCGGCCACACCACCTACGACCGGGCGACCGTGTGGAACGGCGTCTACAACCACTTCCGACGGGCCGTCGTGTCCGCGCCCTGATCCTCCCCCGCGGGGCCCGGCCTTGCCGAACCGGGCCCCGCGTCCCCGTCCGGCTAGGTGTCATACGCTCTTCGAGGAGGTCTGCGGTGCCTGGAACGAACCCGCGTGTGGCGTCGTCCGTGCTCGTTGCAATAGTCCTGGTGGCAGCGTTGGGCTGCGGGTGCTCGAACCGCTCGGCGTCGTCTCGCGGCTCGTCTCTGGCCCAGAGTCCGCCCGCCGAGTCGCAGAAGTCGAGCGGTCGTCCCGTAACGTCTTCGCTGCTGGACGTTGCTGCGCCTCGGCTCACGTATCGCCAGCTGGAGCTGCCTCCCGGGACCGAGATCACCGACTACACGGACCATATCGCTGCGTACTCGCGCAACAGCCTCGAGTTCCCGCACCCCGTCTTCGGCCTCGTGGACCTTGCATCGGGAAGACATCGGCTCGTTCTAAGCGAAGGCGTGAACGAAGCGCTCGGCTACAACACCGTCGCGCCACGGATCTCGGATTCCTGGATGGCCTGGGAAGAGCTGGACCCGGACGAGACGAACGACCCCAGGAACGCAACCTGGCGTCTGTATGCGGCGCCGATCGACTCGGCCAATCTCGCCATAGGCAAGCCGAAGCTGATCGACGGCGGCGTCACCAACTACAAGCTCCGTCCCCACTACGTCGTCATCGGGACGACGGTCTTTTGGACCGCGAACCGGGAGGCGGGTCCTCACCAGGAGTCCTTCCCGAGATTCGGCACACTCGAGGCGCTCGACCTCGAGACGGGACGCTCGAGGACCGTGCGTCGAACGAACACGAGCTTCGTGACGCTGTGCGCCGCCGACGGCGTGCTTTCCGTGACCGAGTCCGTGTCGGACGAGACCCCCGAGCGCGAGCGGGTACTCTTGCTCGATCCGGCCACAGGCATGTCGCTCCTGACGGTGGAACTCGAGAACGATGGGCCGTTGTCGCACTTCGTGCGCGTCTCGCCCGATTGGTTCTCCTGGGCGGTCTTTCCGGAGGAGGGCGCAGAATGGCCGGATCTGCACTTCTCCCGACGTACACGGCAGGTCGCGAGCGCGGGGGGCGAGGATGGGGTGTCTTCGCCGAGCGGCACCTTCATGGCAGGTGCCAGGTCGATAGACCCGGCCTTCTTCGGCCGCTACGTCGCGTTCGAGAGCGTCGACACGAGCAGGAACGAGAGCACCGCCGGAGTGCGAACGAGGGTAAGGCGCATCTGGGTCGCCGACCCGGAGCGCCGCGTGCGGGCCGTGCTCCTGGAGACACGCGACGAGACGCGCGGCGGCTGGTGGCAGACGTGCGCGAGCGAGCAGCGTACCGACACGCTGCTGCTCTGGAACGACCTGGGACCCTGGCTCGAGGACCAGGACGAGGCCAGGACTCTCGTGCGGCTGTACCGCGCACCGCCTCCGAAGTAGGGGCGCCGGGGTCGCGCACCGTCGGCACGCCCTGGTGCGGTAGTCTTCGAGCAGGCGCGGTCGACGACTGCGCCACCCGACACCGGGAGGCATCGTGTTCGCAGACGCGATCGAGAGTGCGGCCGGCTACACGCAGCCGCTCGTGGTCTCCACGCGGTCGGCAGACGGCACCGTCCAGTGCAGTATCGGGGCGTACATGATCCTGAGCCCCGAGGGGTGGGCGCTCACTGCGGGCCACATGATGGATGCCCTTCGGCTGATGCAGACTCAGGAGGGGCAGACGGACGAACCGCCGGATGAGGCGCGCCTGACGCACGTGTCCCACTGGTGGGGCGCCGACGGCATCGCGATGAGGGAGGTCCACGTCGACGTCGATCGCGACCTCGCGCTGGCGCACCTCACAGGGATCGACCCCGCCTTGGTGCGCTCGTATCCCGTGTTCGGTCAGCCTGCCGACACGCTACGTCCGGGCGATCCGCTCTGTCGGCTTGGATTCCCGCTCCACGAGGCATCGGCGACATTCGACGAGAAGACCGGCGCCTTCAGCCTGGCACAGGGCGTCACACCCATACCCCGCTTCCCCGTGGACGGCATCTACACGCGCGACGCGATCAGGGAGAATCCCGCCTCCGGTCGCAAGGTTCGCTTCCTCGAAACGTCCTCCCCTGGTCTGCGAGGCCAAAGCGGCGGACCCATCTTCGACACGGCCAGCCGGGTCTGGGCTCTGCAGAGTTCCACGATCCACCTGCCGCTCGGCTTCAGCCCAAGAGTCGCCGCGCCGGACGGCACCGAGGTGGTCGAGCATCAATTCGTCAATCTCGGCCTCGGGTGTCACGTCGACGAGGTCCTGGCATTCCTCGCCGAACGCGAAGTGGGTGTGGCCACGTCCGACACCTCGTAGGGCGCCGAGGCGTCGGCTCGCGCTATGGTGGCGACTCGCGGAGCCGTCTGAGAGAGAAGAAGACGTAGACCGCCAGGCCGAGCACGACCAGCAGCGTCACGAGCGGTATGACGATCGCCAGGGCGGTCAGCCCCACAGCGCCCACATCCTCCGCCGTCGAGACCACCGGGGCGCCCACGCCGCCCGTCGTCGTGTTGATCACGGGCCGTGCCGCCGCCTTCGCCACGTGCACGCCGCCGGCGAGCAGCACACCGACAACGGCGAACGCGACCGGGCTGAGGGTGCCGGCGCCCGATGCCGACGCCGCCAGTACGCCGCCCGCGGCGGGCCGAACGAACGTCTGGATCGCGTCGTTCACGTGATCGACGGCGGGAATCTTGTCGGCGACGATCTCGACAACGAGCAGCGCGGCGATGAGCGCGATCATCCACCATTCGCCGAGCACGTCGAACGGCTCGCGCAGGGTCAGCCACCCGAAGCGCTCGGCAAGCGCCGCGCCCAGGAGCGGGATGTAGGCGTTGAGCCCCGCAGGAGCAGCCAGTGCGATGCCGGTGAGCACGTCCATATCAGAAGCATACTGCGAGCGGCGTCGTCACGCGGGCAGCTGCGGCGTTGCGCGGGCGGCGACTCGCGCACAGCGGCCCCGCAGGTGAGCACTCGACATCTGCTACCATCGGGCAGTCGCTCAGCGAGAGTCCGGCAAGCCCTCGTAGCTCAGGGGATAGAGCACAGGTTTCCTAAACCTGGTGTCGGAGGTTCGAATCCTCCCGGGGGCACCATATCGGCAAGCGGGAGGGCGGGCCTCTGTACGGGGCCCGCCCTCCTCACCTCGTGGTTCCCAACACCTGGGTCGCCGAGCCATGTGCAATCCCGCCGCATGGCGGGTCAACGCCCGCGTGCTGCCCCCACCTCGCCAAGCAGCCGTACGACCTGATCATCAGCGGTCTGGTCGAAGTGCCGGTAGAACTGCCCGACCGCCCAGAAGTCCGGCGGCGTGTCGAGCGCGATCACCTCATCGGCAACCTGCTCGAGCATACGCTTCGAGTCCGGCGGGGCCACCGGCACAGCGACGACGACACGAGCCGCGCCCTCTCGGCGAAGGTACTCGACGGCCGCGCGCGTCGTGAGCCCGGTCGCAATACCGTCGTCGACCACGATGGCTGTCTTCCCGGCGACCTCAAGTGCCGTTCGACCCCCACGGAACGCGTCGAGGCGGTGGGCGATTTTGGCGGTCACCGGCCTCGCGAGCTCGGCAAGGTCTTCAGCGGAGTAGCCCGCGCGCTCGCTGACCGTCACGACGCCGTCCGGCGACACCGCGCCGACTGCATACTCGGGATTGCCGGGAGCGCCCACCTTCGACGCCACGACGACGTCGAGCGGCAGCCGTAGTGCGCGGGCCACTTCCGCGGCCACCACCACTCCGCCGCGGGGCACGCCAAGAACGAGCGAGTCCGGTGCCTCGGTGAAGCCCGACAGCGCTTGTGCGAGCTGTCGACCAGCCTGGACGCGATCGTCGAACATGCCCCACCTTCCGCTCCATCGCGCGACACACCCCCCATATCCCCACATTCCGCAGAGAGTGAACGCGGCGAAGGACGTCCCGGCAAGGCTGCGAGGAGCCCCAAGGGCTCCAGGTCACTCAGCCCTCGCCGTCACGGACACTCCTGAGCAGGTGGATCTCGTCTCGCACGGGCAGGCCGGAGAATCCGGCCACAACCGCGCCGAGCTGGTCCACAACGGCGCCGACGACGATCTCGTCGATCACGAACCCGTGCCGCTGATAGAAGTACAGCTGCGGGATGTCGTCGTTGGTCACGGCGGCGCGCAGGAAGGGAAGCCCTCTGCCGGCCGCCGCCTTCTCGGCAGCGTCGAGCAGCGCCGTGCCGACGCCGCGCCCCTGGTAGTCGGGGTAGACGGACAGCAGGACGACGGCGAGCGATCCCTTCTCTACGGCAAGGGACAGCAGACCCGCCAGCGATCCGTCCGACTCGGCGATGAGATTGAGTCCCGACAGCACGTCGAAGGTCCTCCCGAACGCGTCGACGTCGGTCTCGCCGAGGGCGCGATCGCAGATCTCCTCGATGTCGTGCCTGTCGTCA
>CAYWCB010000006.1:23574-25020 GCA_964456615.1 uncultured Eubacteriales bacterium
CCTGATGCTCGGCGCAGGTGACCATCATCCTCGCGTCGTTGAGCGGCAGGTCCTTTCCGCAGGTGGGGCATCGGTATTGCGGGAAGGGCAGTTCGAACGGGTCGGGCATCGCAGCTCCAAGGGAATCGGGTCGGGGCTCGTCGCGGCGCTTTCCGCCGGTTCCGGCACGAACCGCCGCGGTCGCTACCGTTATACCGCTTCGCAGCGGGTGACGCACCACGCCGCAGGCGGCAATCTGGAGCGGTGACGGTCAGACGGGACGGCGAGACGAGACGGCGAGACGAGACGGCGAGACGAGACGACTGAGAAGGTATCATCGCCCCATGAGCAAAGAGGCGCACACCACCCCACGCCCGCTCGACGAGTCGCCTGAGGCGCTCGAGGCGCTCGCTCGCGTCGAGATACTCTACACCGACCTCGACGGGACGCTGCTCGGCAGGGGCGCAAGCGTGCTGACGGACGACAGCGGCGAACCCACGCTCGACACCGTGCAGGCCGTCGTCGCCGTCAACCGCGCGCGTCTCTCGGTCGTCATGGTCTCGGGGCGCAACGCCATCCAGCTCGCCGAGAACACACGGCTCCTCGGTTGGACCGACTTCATCGGTGAGGTCGGCTGCATCCGCTCCGTGGGACGAGAACGCGCCATGACCTTCAGCACGGGCGACTGGCCCGATGGGCTCGTGCCGGACGGCGTCACGCCGTACGAGGCGATTGTTCAGGCGGGCGCGATCGACGCGCTGCGGGCGACCTTCCCGGACCGCATCGAGCGGCATATGCCCTGGGACAGCGACCGCCTCGCCACGCACATCCTTCGCGGCGAGATCGACACGACCCGCGCCCAGCGTGTTCTCGACGCACTGCCGCTGCCCATAGCGATCGTCGACAACGGCATCATCCACCCGCCACACCACGATCTCGTCGGCGTGGAGCAGGTCCACGCCTACCACCTCGTGCCGAAGGGCGCGTCGAAGGCCCGTGCGATCGCGGAGGATCTCGCCGCGCGAGGACTCGCGCCCGGCCGGGCGGCAGCGATAGGGGACTCGGCCACCGATCTCGAGATGGCGGCCTCTGTCGGCCTGTTCGTGCTCGTCGCGAACGGGCTCGACAGCCCTGGCATGAGACAGCGTATCGCCGAGACGCCGAACGCCTACGTCACCCGGGCTCGCCAGGGGCATGGCTGGGCCGAGCTCGCCCGTGCGTGGGTGGAAGCGCGCGGAATCTGAGACAGTCGGCACTGGGACGTTCGCGCACACGAGAGAGCTGTCGCCACAAGCCGCAGAAGTGGCCCGCGGCCAGCACACGGCCAGCGCATTCGCTTGCACGCCCCGCGAAGGCAGGTGTACGATTCCCGTGCTCGCGAGCTGGCGAGCATTGACAATGAGGAAACGCTCCGTCCGTTAAGGTGCGGCTCCTGTTCGAACACAGGCCACTGCCCGGAAATGTCGA
>CAYWCB010000007.1:0-24880 GCA_964456615.1 uncultured Eubacteriales bacterium
GAATGCGCATCTCGGACCCGATCCCGTCCCCGGGCATCAGGCAGACCCGGTACGAACGCTCGCCCAACGAACGCTCCCTTGTGAAGCTCCCGGATCCGATCGGCTACTGCTTGGAGCCGACCCTTCGCTTGATCGACTCGATCAAGCCGCCATGCTCGATGATGTCTCTGATGAACGGGGGGAAGGGTTGCGCGGTGAACGTGGCGCCCGTCCTCAGGTTTGTGATCGTTCCAGCATCGGTGTCGACCTCGACGGTGTCGCCGTCGCTGATGCCGTCCACGGCATCGGGCGCCTCTATGATCGGCAGGCCCGTGTTGATGGCGTTGCGGTAGAAGATGCGTGCGAAGCTCTTCGCGATGACGACCGACACACCCGCTGCCTTGATTGAGATCGGCGCGTGCTCGCGGCTCGACCCGCATCCGAAGTTCTCCTCGGCGACAAGAATGTCACCCGGCTTGACCTTGCCACTGAAACCGGCGTCCAGATCCTCCATGCAGTGCTTGGCGAGCTCTGCCGGGTCGCTCGTGTTGAGATAGCGTGCCGGGATGATCACGTCGGTGTCGATGTCGCGTCCGTAACGGAGGGCGGTGCCTGAGAACTTCACGGAAGGGTCCTGTTCCGGGCGTGAGACGTGATAGGGATTCTAGCACGCACAGGCGACCCGCATGCACTCGTTTCGCTCGCCTCGAAAGCACGCCTGGAAGCACGCATCACCGCACTACCGGGTCGAGCATCCGCCCCGATGCCGGATCCACCCCCACGAGGAGCGTTCGGTTTTCAAGAATCGGGCCCGTTGCACGCATCGAGCGGCCCCCCAGCTCGCCAACGGTCTCCAACGATGCGTAGGTGAACCCCTGATTCGCGACCCTTCCCTGAGGGCGGTTGCCCCAGAACGCGACCCGCTGATCGCCAGCGAGGCGATCATCCACCGTCAACGAGCCGGCCTCTGTGCGGACGTTTGCCGAGGAGGCGGCATTCGACAGCGATCCTGTGTAGCTATTGGTGATCACGAGATCAAGATCCTCTCGCGGCCATGCCGCGATCTGTAGCATGGCCCGAGCGCCGTGTGCACCAACGCGATCGTTCACCAGCACGATCATCGCTGGGTCGCGCAGTTCTATTTCGGTCGAGACTCTATCGATGAACTCGCCCGCGAGCTCGATCTGGGGTCGCTCGGTGCGCAGCAGGTGTCCGGCTCCGGCCCCGAACATGAGAAGCTGACTGACCACGACGACGGCAGCCCAGACTTGGACCGCACGCGACCTCTCGTGCGCATCTGCCAGGTGCAGAACGGCGAAAAGCGTGACGATCAGCGACAACCCGAGAAACCGAACCTGCATGCCAGTGAGCAGCCCTGGCACACGGGCTAGTGCGATCGCAGCGATGAACGCCAAGGTTGCTCGCTCTAGACCTCGGCTCAGTACACCCCTCACAAGCAGTACGACGGTCAGCACACTTGCGACGAGAGTCAGCCCGTACGCTGCCGCCTGAAGCGGGTCCGCGTACGTCGAAAGAGAAGCCGCCGTGCGGATATCCAGCGGGATCAAGGGTCCAACCAGATACACACCGAGCCGTCTCGCGGCGGAAGCCCAGGTCAACCCTCGGAGAGGGTAGATACCCGCCTCTGCGCTGAGCAGCAAGCGCGTGATCCCGAGATACGCATAGGGCAGCGCGAACGGCCAGAGCCGGCGAAGGTTTGGCGGTTCCGGGGAAAGGCCCCACAGAAGCGCCACGCAGACCAGTGGGGCCACGAGCAAAGCCTCGTGCGCGGCAACACCGAGTACCAAGAGAGTGACCGCGACGGCGACCCGACCCGCCGACGGACGCCAGTCACCGCCGCTCAGCACGGCGACAGCGCCCACACCAAGAAGGGTGGCGAGAGCGGTCGTGAGAAAGCTCGCCTCGAACAGAGCCGTGTGCCACACGCTCGACACACCGACAGACACAGCCAGAAGCGCTGCCAACAGGGGCCGAGCACCGGGCACGCGCAAGAGTAGCATCGCCGATACGAACACGGCACACACCACGGCGAGGTAGTTCGGGGCCAGGTAGACCCACTCGCCCAGGCGCGGTGCTGTGGCGCCAGAGATGTAGAAGGCCAGATTGACGAGCGGCCGCGCAAAGCCGGTGCCAATGCTCGGCCAGTCAGGATAGTTGTCGAAGTAGCCGGAATAGCCCTGGGTGAACCAGAGCGTCCAGTCGCGAAGCGCGGTATAGGGCGGACTGCTGTTCAGCACCAAAGCGAAGTCATCGCCCCATATGCGGTACGAGGTCAACACCTGACCACACGTGACGGTGAGGATCAAGAGCACTGCGACTGTCGCAGCGGATGCGAAGGCGACGCGTGGCGCCTCGAAACGCGTCTCTGGGTCAGCCACGCGCACCAGACCACCAAGTCACAGTGCTCGTCTCACATGCAGACGCGTGCGCGCGATCCTGAACGTCGACGCCAGATCCCCATTCGTCAACTGGCAACCGACCACCGAGAACATCGAGATCACGGCGTCGAATGTGCGGCCGAGGTCGAGGCTTCGTACGTCACCCACGTTCAGCTGCGCGGGCAAACCCGCTTCAGTGATCTTGCGTTCGGCGATCGCGATCATCTCGGGTGAGCGGTCCACCCCGAGGACTGAATAGCCCGCCCGCGCCAGTTCGATCACGTGTCCCCCGTCCCGCAGCCGAGATCCAGCACGGTGCCTCCTCGCTTGACCCCTTCGGACGCGAGTACACGTTCGACGAACCGGCTCTCACCCGCATAGTCCTTGTCGGCGTAGAGCTGGTCGCAGAAGTGCGCGTATCCGCGAAACACGTCCCCGGCTCGGCCACCCATGCGCGTGAGCTCTTCCGGCGTCATCACCCCACGTAGAGTACACGACCATCCGGCCAAAGTGCACGGCGACGAACTAGACATCTAATACACAACTAGTGAAACTTCAGAGATGCGCAGCGCGCGCTTCGGTGCCGATGCGATACTGTCGCGCTGGAAACCCATGATCGCTGCCTTGAGATGGCACGACCCCGAGAAGGGAAACATGTTCTGCCGAATGTGCAAGAGCGAGGACCTGGACCAGTTCCTCGACCTTGGCTTCACGCCGCCCGCCGACCAGTTCCTGCGCAAAGAGCAGCTCAGGGATCCCGAGGTGCACTATCCCCTTGCTGTGATGATCTGCAACGGATGTGGGCTGGTACAGCTCAGTCACGTGGTCTCCCCCGAGGTCCTCTACCGGCACGACTATCCGTACGAGTCATCGCTCACCGCGACCGGACAGCGACACTGGGCTGAGTTCGCAAAAACGGTCGTCGACCGCTTCGCGCTGGGCTCTGACGACCTCGTCGTGGATGTTGGCAGCAACGTCGGTGTGCTCCTTGAGGCTTTCAGGAACAACGGGACGCGCATCCTCGGTGTCGATCCCGCGAGCAACATCGTCCGGATCGCCGAGAGGCGCGGGGTCGAGACCTTGAACGAGTTCTTCAGCGTCGACGTCGCTCGGCAGATCCTCAATGCGAGAGGACATGCGGCAGTCATCACGGGCACGAATGTCTTTGCACACATAGACGACCTTGACAGCTTCATGACAGCTGTCGAACTCCTGCTGAACGAGCGAGGCGTCCTCATCATCGAGGCGCCGTACTTCGTGAATCTGCTCCAGCACCTCGAGTACGACACCATCTACCACGAACACCTGTCCTATCTGTCGGTCAAGCCGCTGGCACGCTTCTTCAGACGCTTCGAGATGGAGATCATCGACATCGAGCAGAGAGACATCCATGGTGGGTCTTTCCGCGTGTACGTAGCGCGCGAGGGCCGGCTGCCTGTCGCTTCCGTGGTCGATGACCTCGCCCGTAGAGAGGAGGAGCTCGGGATCCACACCATGCCGGTGCTCCTCGAGTTCGCAGAAGCGGTCCGGCGAAACCGCCGAGAACTGGTCTGGCTGCTCCAGCGCCTCAAGAACGAGGGCAAGAGGATCGCCGCGGTGAGCGCGCCAGCCAAAGGCATGACCCTCCTCAACTACTGCAGGCTTGGGCCAGAAGTCCTCGATTTCATCACCGAGAAATCGACGCTCAAGATCGGCCGCCTCAGCCCCGGGATGCACATCCCGGTCGTTCCGGATGCCGTCCTTGTCGAAGAGCATCCGGATCACGCCTTGTTGCTCGCGTGGAACTTCGCCGACGAGATCATGGCGAATCTCCAGCAGTACCGCGACGAGGGCGGGAAGTTCATCATTCCCATCCCGAACGTCCGTATCGTCGACTGAGCCCTCATCGAGTCGAAACGCTGTCTGACGTGAATGCCACGGATCAGGAGGCACGCTTGGAAGTCACTCGCCCGCCGCGGAGCCGACAGGACGACCGTGGAGAAATCATCGACATCATCGTCAACGAGCATGTCGAATACGTCACGCTCATCACATCCGCCAAAGGCTCGACTCGCGGCAACCACTACCACAAGGAGACCGTGCAGTCCGTCTACGTGCTCGAGGGCAGGCTGAAGCTTCTGACCCGCAAGCCCGGCGAGCAGGTGGTCGCAACGATCCTGCAAAAGGGTGATCTTGCGATCACAGACCCCATGGAGCAGCACGCGTTCGAAGCGCTCGAGGACTCGTCGTTCATGGTCTTCACCGAGGGCGTGCGCGGCGGTGAGGACTACGAGAAGGACACCTACCGCCTCTCCGAGCCGCTGCGCGAACAGTGATCCGGCCTGGCGCGTCCGCAGACGTGAGGAAACGATGATCCCCGTCAACGAGCCACTTCTGAGCGAAAGGGCGCGCGGCTACGTCGACGAGTGCGTGCGCACGAGCTGGATCTCCTCGGAAGGACGCTTCATCCAGGATTTCGAGGACCGCTGGGCCGCGTACTGTCGCATGCAGCACGGAGTCGCGGTGAGCAGCGGCACGGCAGCCCTCGAGATCGCGGTCGCCTGCCTTGACCTAGAACCCGGCGACGAGGTGATCCTCCCGACGTTCACGATCATCTCCTGCGCTCTGGCCGTGGTTCTGGCGGGAGCCACACCGGTTCTCGTGGATTGCGACCCGGCTACGTGGTGTATGGACCCTGCTCAGGTCGCGGACAGGGTCACGCCGCGCACTCGTGCCATCATGCCGGTGCACATCTACGGCCATCCCGTCGACATGGATCCGGTGCTCGTGCTTGCCGACAAGCATGGCCTCACTGTCATTGAGGATGCCGCAGAGGCCCACGGGGCCGAGTACAAGGGACGCAGAGCCGGCGGAATCGGCGACCTGAGCTGTTTCAGCTTCTACGCGAACAAGATCATCACGTGTGGCGAAGGCGGAATGGTGCTCGCAAGAGACGCCCGGCACGCCGAGAGGTCGCGTTCGCTGCGCAACCTGTGTTTTCGCACCGACCGCCGCTTCTACCACACCGAGTTGAGCCACAACTACCGAATGACGAACATCCAGGCCGCCATCGGGCTCTCGCAGGCTGAGAGCATTGACGAGCACCTCGCCCGCAAGTACTGGATGGGCAAGGCGTACACTGAGCGCTTGGGTCGCCTGCCACACCTCCAGGTCCCATGTGAAGCGCCTTGGGCCAAGAATGTGTACTGGATGTATGGCCTCGTGCTCGAGAACGGGGTGCCGTTCGACGCCGAGGAGTTCGCGCGGCGCCTGAAGCAGCACGGCGTGGATACGCGCCCTTTCTTCCTCGGAATGCACGAACAGCCCGCACTGCTCAAACGCGGCCTGTTCAGGGACGAGCGCTACCCGGTCGCCGAGCGGATTGCCCGCCGCGGCCTGTACCTGCCTTCGGGCCTCACGCTCACCGAGGAGCAGCTGGACACGGTGTGCGGTGCGGTAGAGACGGTGCTCGCCGAGGCATAGCTGGGTGCAGACGCTTCGAGCGAGGCGCTATGCCGCCTCTCCACCCGGGCCTGCCCTGCGTATCGCCTCTGCGACGACCTCGTCCAGTCGTCGCACATAGTCCTCGTGGGTGTACTCGGACAGACGCGCACGGCCGGCACGCTTCAGTCGGGCACGGACCTCCTCGTCGCTGAGCGCCGTACGGATCCCCTCGGCGATCGACCGCGATGACTCCGGGTCCACCAGTATCGCCGCGTCAGCAACCTGCTCCCGGATCCCTCGGACATCCGAGGTGATCACGGGGCAGTCGAATCCCCACGCTTCGATGACCGGGATGTTGGTCGGCCCGAAGAATGTGGGCATCACCAGAGCCGTGGCCTCGGCGTACAGAGCGGCCATGTCTTCGTCGGGAACATAGCCGACGTAGTGGACTTGTGACGCCACACCCAGTCGCTGGGCGGCCTGCATGGCCTCCTTGAACGTCTGCTGCCGTAGCCTGCCCGTGTTGGAGCCGGCGAGCACCAGATGAGGCGTCATGCCATCGTGCTTGAGAAGACCGAGCGCTTCGATGATCCGCCGATGGTTCTTGTGCGGCCACCATTGAGCGGGATAGAAGAGATACGTGTCCGGAAGGTCGTAGCGGCGCCCGGCCTCGGCTCGCTCAGCACTCGAGGGCGCTGCAAAGAGATAGTGGGCCGGCACCGACGGCAGCGGCATCACCGCATCCGGATCGATGCCGGTGTCCCCGTAGCAGTCGAGCAGATCTTCCTTGCCGATGTCGGAGTCGGTAAGGACAACGACCGCGTGGGCGATCGAGTTGCGTATGCGGTACTCACGCCGATCGAAATCGCTCTCCTCGGCGAACTCAGGCAGGTGCGGCTGCAAGCGATGCTGGAGATCGTGGATCGAGACCACGTAGGGAAGGCCTGAGCGGAAGGCGATGTCGCTCTCAACCGTGAAGATGAGCAGGTCCAACCCGGATAGCCGGAACCACTCGCACCACTTGCTGCTCTCTGAGAACAACCCTTCCCTGCCGCCCGACGAGTCCCTCCCACAAAGGGCGTGCGCCGCACGAGCGATGCTGGCCACGGCCGAGGCGGGCAGCAAGCGTCCGGCCAGGCGTCGCGCGACGCTCAGCCGATCGAAGTCGGGAAGCTCGCGGATCGGGAACGGTCCCTCTCGCAGCTCTTCAGGCAGCAAGTGCGCTGACGGGACGAGCAGGACGATCTCGTCCCCAAGGTCAAGTTCGCTCAACGCGTGGATCATGGTGATCGAGTACTGGTACATGCCACCCCACGTACGGTCAAGTACCGGTACTACTCCGATCCTCACCGCTGGCAGCAGCCTTCGGGTCTCGGGGAAGCTGCCGGTCGGCTGGAATCCGCCGGCCGGTTGGCCGGATCCTCGTACCACTCGATCGTCCGCCGCAAACCTTCGTCGAAATCCGTTCGGGCTACGAAGCCGAAACTCTCTTTGGCCCGCGTGACGTCGATCGAGCGACGCGGCTGACCGTTGGGACGAGACGGGTCCCAGACGATTCGACCCGAATACCCAGTGAGGTGCGCGATCTTCTCAGCGAGCTCTCGAATCGTGATCTCGAACCCCGCGCCGAGGTTCACCGGCTCTGGTTCGTCGTAGCCTTGCGTCGCGAGCACGATCCCCTCGGCGGCGTCCTCAACGTAGAGGAACTCCCGGCTCGCGGTGCCGGTGCCCCACAACGTCGCACTCTCGTCGCCGCGCTCTCTCGCCTCGACGCACTTCCTGATGATCGCCGGGATAACGTGGCTCGTGCGAAGGTCGAAGTTGTCGCGCGGGCCATACAGATTCGCGGGGAGGAGGAACACCCCGTTCATGCCGTACTGCTGCCTGTATGCCTGCAGCTGCACGAGCAACGCTTTCTTCGCTATCCCGTACGGCGCGTTCGTCTCCTCCGGGTAGCCGTCCCAAAGGTCCTCTTCTTTGAACGGCACAGGCGTGTACTTCGGGTAGGCGCACACAGAGCCCGCGCATACGAACTTCTCGACGTTGTGAAGCCGGGCCTGTTCGATGAGCTGGATGCCCATGACCGCGTTGGCATAGAAGAACCGCCCGGGTTCGTCTTCGTTCGCCCCGATGCCTCCGACGACCGCGGCGAGATGGATGATGATCTCGGGCTTCGAAGCGTCGAGCGCCCGCCTGATGTCGGCCTCTCGCGTCAAGTCGTATGCCGCACTCCGACACACGAACACATCGGTGCAACCGAGGTCGCGAAGCTTCTCGCACACGAAGCTGCCGAGGAAGCCCGCGCCTCCGGTCACCATGATTCGCTTGGTTGCAAGGTCTATGCTCACGCCCGCTCCTCAAGCGCCGTTCGAACGCCATTTCGGGCAACTACACGCAGGTCCTGCTCTCCGATACTCTAGAGTCTCGCAAGACCAGTAACAAGCGCCCGCGCGCTCACCCGGGAGGTCCTCCTGGTAGACATCAGTGACGAGCTAGAGCTTGAGGCGCTTGGGGCCGCCACGGACAAGCGAGTCATCGTCCGAAACACGGTGGCGAGCGCGGGCGTCCGCTTCCTGCAGATAGCCTCGGCGTTCCTCTACATGCCGTTCCTGATCTCGGGCTTCGGCTTGAGGAGCTACGGCGTCTTCGTCCTCGCGAGCTCGTTCTCTATCTATCTCGGCCTGCTCGACTTCGGCGTGAATCCAACGATCGTCAAACGCGTCGCCGAGTACGTGGCGCTAGACAAGAGATCAGAGCTATCGCGCCTCATCTCCAGCGCGTGCGCTTACTACGCCGCGATTGGAGTGCTCGCCGCGCTGCTCCTAGGTACCTTTGCTACGTGGGGGGTAGATATCCTCGCGCTTGAACCCACAGAATCGCTCCTTGCGCAGCAGCTCTTTCGCGTCTCAGCCGTTGTCGCTCTGTTCGTGTGGCCTCTGAGCACCGGCGCGGCCGTTCTCAACGGGCTGCACAGGTACGATCTATCGTCTATCGTCGGAGCCGCGGTCGTCATCGCCAATCTCGTTGCTGTCGCGATCGTCTTGCTCCTCGGCTACGGGCCCATTGAGCTGTTCGTTGCTATGGGCGTGATAGCGATCGTCTCGGGAGCGACGACATCGTGGATGGCCAGTCGGCTCTTGCGCGGCACGCGCCTGTCCGCAAGACTGGTCGACCGCGCGTCACTGAAGGCCGTGCTCAGTTTCAGCTGGATGCTTTTCGTCTTCCAGCTCGCCGTGGTCATCTCCGACCAGCAGACTGACCGGTTCATCTTGGGTGCGTTCGTCGGAGCGGCGTCGATCGGGCTCTACGAGGCAGCGGCGAAGCTCAACACTCTCGTCGCCCAACTCGCCTCCCTGCCCTCGGTCGCGCTCATTCCAGCCTCATCGAAGTTCGAAGCGAAGGGGCAACTGCACACGCTCCGCTCCTTGTACCTCCGTGGCAGCAAGTACACCGTGCTTCTCGTCGCACCCGTCGCGGTCACGCTCCTCGTCGTCGCGGAACCGCTCTTGGTCCAGTGGCTGGGCCTCGAATTCGCCGAACTGTCAACCGCCGCGCGCATCTTTCTCCTCACCTACCTGATGTACGCCAACCTCATGGCGGCGTACCCGATCTTCATCGGACGAGGCCAGGTCCGCTTCGTCATGTGGCATATGCTAGCCACAGCCGTACTCAATATCTCGCTCAGCCTCCTGCTCGTGAGGGACTTCGGAGTGCTCGGTGTCATCGTCGGTACGGTCGCGGCAGATACGATCATGTTCCCGCTCGGGCTCTGGTACGCGCTCAGGACGCTACACATCCGTTTGACTGAGTATGCTCAAACGGTGATGGTGCGCTCCTACGCGCTGCTGCTCGTGCCGGCTGCGGTGGCGGTGGCGATGCATACGTTGGACATCACTGGCAGCCTGCTCGGAGTGATCGCGACCATAGTGGCTTCCGTAGGCATCTACTGGGTCGCCGCATACCTCCTCGTGCTGCAAAGGCACGAGAAGGACGATCTGCGCGCCTTCGTTTCGCGCTTCAGGGCGAGCGAACAGGAGTGACACGTGTTTCTGATCTGTGCTATGTGAAGTCGTGTGAATATCTCGAGTACGAAGGGCCATACCCCTCCCGTGTCGGTTCTCCGTCGACACGCCCGCATACTCAATCTGGGAGAACCTTTCGTGGCACGAAACGTCCTCTCGAAGGTCCGGTGCATCAAGCGACACAACCCGCTGCTCCGCATCATCACGTCCGCGCCTCATCCGCGAAGCGGTTGCACTCGCCAAGGCTGCGGGCGTTGACGTCTTGGGGTTCCACCGAGGCGTCGCGCCGGTCCCGCGAAGGTCCTTGAGGTTCCCATTGAACCCGGTGTTCGACGACATCGGAATCACGGTGGGCGAGGGAGTCATCGTCAGCTTCTCGGGAGTCCCTTCCCGCCTCCCGGACCCCTCCTAGCAGGAGTCTTCCCCTTCGGGAACCGCGGCGTCGCTTTTGCTAATGTCTGCATTGGTTCCTCTGCCTGGATCTTCTGGAGTGGCCATGCCCGTCGGTCGGCACTACACCAAAGCGGCAACCTACCTGCGCGATCATGGTCTTGCCGCCACTGTTGGGGAGGCCGCTATGCGCGGTGCGCGACGCCTGAGGATGGGCGGGCTTCCACCCAGCGTGCACGTCGAGATCTCGAATGTCTGCAATCTCGACTGCGCGTACTGCGTTCTTGACGACAACGCCCAGGGCGACAGGATCATGAGGGAGTCCACGTTCGAGCGGGTGCTTCCGTTCTTGCGAGACGCGCGACGCGTCGACGTCTCTGGCCTAGCCGAACCGCTCATGAATCCCAAATGGCCTTCATTTGTCTCGGCCATCAGAAGAGCGACTCCCTGCGGTTACATTGCGATGTGCTCCAATGCTACCCTGCTATCCCGTGACAAGGCTCAAACCCTCGTCGAACACGGCCTGGATCAACTCGTTTTCAGCCTTGACGGAGTCGATGCGGAGATGGTCGACGGGATTCGCAGGGGCGGGTCGTTCTTCTCGATGACCGACAACCTCCTGGCGCTCCAAGAGATCAAGGCGACGCTGTCGAGCTCTCGACCCGAGTTGAGCGCCACCATGGTTCTCCAAAGATCCAATGTAGGCCAACTCGCAGACACGATCCGCCTTGCCGCGAAGATCGGAGCGGCTTCGGTCAACGTGAACGGCCTCGAGCCCTACACCGGGGACCTGCTCTCGGAGGTGGTGTGGAGCGACGCCGAGCGGTTCGACTACCTCCCGCCGATCTTGCGTGAGGCGCAGCGCGCCGCACAAGAGACCGGCCTGACCGTCCGGATCACATCGATGCGTCCGGCACGACCGGCCTGCCCACAGGTACACAGACCGATGATACTTGCCGACGGCGCCGTCGTGCCCTGCTCGGTTCTCGCGTACGACAGGCGTTCGCTACTCTGGGTTGACGAATCGATGCGTGTCGTGGAGCACGACGGTTCAACCGCGCGTGTGTCGTTCGGGAACATCAACGATGAGAGCTTCCGGCGCATATGGGCATCTCCCGAGTACCGATCGTTCCGGTCGGCGGTGTCGGCGGGACGCTTCCCCAGCGCGTGCAGCAGGTGTCTGGTCAAGCACGATGTGATCTGCCCGACTCCCCCTCTGACGATCGCACAGTGCCTGGGGACGCTCCAGGGCAGCCGCCTCGAGGGGGCAGCTTAGTCGGTGACCATTCCGAACCCTGCGGCCAGAGCCCTCCGCTATGCGCGAACCTACGGGATCGGCCCCGGCATGCACAAGGCTGCGCGCTTCGCGATCCGATCCGTCGAGATGCCAGGTCTCCCGATGACTGTGCACCTGGAGGTGTCGAACGTCTGCAACCTGCATTGCGAGTACTGCGTGCTGGACAAGGGTGCCCGGGGTGACCGCGTCATGCGCGACGAGACCTTCCGGCGCGTCCGTCCCTACCTGCGCAACGCGCTGCGCATCAACGTATCAGGTCTCGCAGAGCCGCTGATGAACACGCGCTTCACGTCCATCCTTGCTGACATCAGGGCAGCTGCTCCCACTGCAGCGATACAGATGTGCACGAACGCCTCTCTGCTGACCGAGGGGGTCGCCCACAGCCTTGTCGACAGCCGGCTGGACGAGGTCGCGTTCAGTCTTGACGCCACCGACGCGGAGCTGTTCGACACTGTCCGCGCAGGAGCGTCGCTCAAGGGTCTTGTCGAGAACATCTCCGCCCTGCGAAGGGTCATCGAGGAGCGTGGCGCGACCAAGCCGGCGCTGACTGCTACGACGGTTCTGCAGCGCAAGAACGTGCACCAGTTCCCAGGTGTTGTGGGGCTCGCAGGGGAGATGGGCGTCACGACGGTTAATGCCAACGGCCTCGAGCCGTACGTCGCCGAGGTGGCGGACAGCCCGCTGTGGAGAGACCCGGACACGGTTGAGAACCTGGCCGAAACCCTCCGTGAAGCGGAAGAGGTGGCGGGACAATACGGTATCGAGCTACGCATGACGGCCATGAGACCTCAGCCTCCTGTGTGCCCGCAGATCTTCCGGCCGATCATCTTGGCCGACGGAGCGGTCGTGCCGTGTTCGGTGCTCGCATACCCTCGCGACTCATACCTGGCGGTGAGCGACTCGCTCGATGTGGCGGCCCGTCGGGGTAGGACGCCTCGAGTCACCTTTGGGAACGTCAATGAGCGCACGTTTGCGGCGATCTGGAGGAGTCCCGGGTACAAGCGTTTCCGCCAGCACGTATCGTCAAACGAGTTCCCGAGCAGCTGCACTACTTGTCTGATGAAGCACTACGTGATCTGCCCTCAGCCCCCCATGTCGATGCCGGAGTGCCTCGCGACGCTCGAGGGCTGAGACGAGCGAACGGTGATGTCGCAAGGGCCGCTCACAAACGCTGTGCCTTGAGCAGCGACCCAAAGAACGCCAACAGCCTCTGGGCCAGCGCGTCCCACGCCCACTCATGATGCGCGCGCTCGCGTGCCGCGGCAGCCATCCGCGCATACTCGGCGTCCGAGATTCCTGCGGCCTTCTCAAGAGCGCGAGCCAGCGCCTCGACGTCACCTGCCGCGAATAGATAGCCGGTCACGCCCTCAACGACCTGTTCGGCAAGGCCGCCCGCGTCAGAGGAGATCACCGGTATGCCGGATGCCGACGCGAGCGGGATCACACCGGACTGGGTGGCCGAGGTGTAGGGCAGGACGACCCAGCGCGCCGAAGAGACCAGCGCGGAGATGTCCTCGTCCGACAGCCACCGGTTGACCACGTGCACCGGCCGGTCCGTCAGTTCGCTGAGAAGACCTTGCTCGGCTGCGGGGAAAGCGCCGCTGCCGGCGATCACCAAAGGAACGTCTCGCAGCGCTGGAAGATCTCGGTAGGCCGAAAGCAGCGTGTTGATCCCCTTGTATGGCCGGATGCGTCCCAAGAACAGGAGATACGAACCCGCGAGCGGCTCCAACACCTCGAGACCGTCGATCTGCGAAAGACGCCGATGCTCGCCGGGAAGGTCGCCAAGGATGCCGAGCGGAACGACGGTAACCGCTGCCGGCTCGAGCGAGTAACGCTCGATGAATCCCTCGCGCTGTGACTCGTTGAGCAACACGTAGCCGTCCACACGAAGCCGGTTCAGCGCGTCATGCGAGCGGAAGAGCAGGCTGTTCTCCCCAGCGTGCAAGTCCGGGTCGTGGACTGTGAGCACCGTCTTGGCGTTCCTCGGAAGGTACAGATCGAGGAGCGGCTTCCACGCGTGTGCGCCGGTGTAGTACACGATGTCCGGCCGGAACTCGCTAGCGAATCGCCGCATGCGCAGGAAGCGGCGAAACGAGAGCATCGAGAAGAGCATCCGCGGGATGCTCGAGAAGGTCTTCACCTCAAGCAAAGGTACGTCGAGCGATGACCACCTGTCGCGGTTCTGGGCGCCGGCCGAGTAGACGACCGCAAGCGAGCACCGCTCGGCGAGCGCCTGGCTCATGAGCCAGCCATACTGCGTGACGCCGCCGAACCGCCCGAGCGTGATGACGAGTACGCGGATGCCGCCTGGCCGCGAGCCGTCAGTCACGGACCGCCCCTCCCATGCCGAGCCAGCGCAGCCAGCGAGACACATATGACGCAGCGATCGACTTCAGCATCACTGCTTGCTGATACGCACGATTCGAACCCTGGGCTACCCGAACGTCACGGTAGTCTCTTGCGGTCCGGCGGACGTTCTTCGAGCTCGCGCCGCCAAGTCGGAACTCCGAGAGAACCTCGTCTACGAGCACCTCGCGCGCTTCTGCTTCGATCAGGCGCAGATACAGGTGGTAGTCGGCCGCAATCGGATAGCCGAGGGAGAACCCGCCCACCTCCAGCAGTTTGGCACGCGAAACGAAGATGGATTGATGACGAGCGGGCGCGCGCTTCGGAAGCGCGCGCCCCGCGAACGAGCGCGGCTTCTCGACCCACTTCTCTCCGTCTCCGAAAACCAGTGTCGCGCCGCAGACCATGTCAGGCGGGTCAGCCGAGTCGACCACCCGAGCGACCGCTGCGAGCGCACCAGGAGCAAGACGGTCATCCGCCCCCAGGAAGGCCACGTACCTTCCGCACGCCCGTTCGAGCCCTTTGTTCATCGCGTCGAAGAGACCCCGGTCCGGTTCGCTCTTCCAGCGCAGTCGTCCTTCGAACCGCCCCCCGTAACCTGTCAGCAGCGGCACTGTGGAGTCGGTCGATCCACCATCGACAACGATGTACTCGTAGTCCCGGCAGGTCTGCGCAAGCACGGACTCGAGCGCTTCGCGAAGAAAGGCATCGGCGTTGAGACATACGGTCACGATCGTAAAGAGCGGTCGACCCGCCGAGGCGTCGGCTTCGGCACGATCGGAAGGGGCTGTTCGAGGAGGCGTCTGCGGGCCCTCTCCAGGGTCGTGCGTGAACATCCTCAGAGTATGGCACACGGAGGGCCTTGTTGTACCATTGAGCAGTACGTTTGCTTGTGCCTTCTCCCTTCTCCAGGACGTGCGTGTGAGCCCGTCAGCACTCTTCGTAACCACGGTCTCGATTACACTCGAAGCGTTCCTTCTGCCTTTCGCGGAGCACTTCCGTGAGCAGGGTTGGCGCGTAGATGCGATGGCCAACGAAGCTCCCGGGAACCCTCAGGTGGCCGCATCATTCGACCACGCTATCGACGTGGAGTGGGGCAGGAGCCCCTTCGCGCTCTCGAGCCTCGTCAGGGCAGCGCCGACGGTGCGCCGCGCTGTGGCCGAAGGCGAATACGACATCGTGCACGTACACACTCCGGTCGCGGCGTTCGTCACCCGTTTCGCTCTCCGCCGAGCGCGATCGAAGACGAACACGAGTGTGATCTACACCGCGCACGGATTCCACTTCTACCGCGGTCAGGCGGCGGCGCAGCACCACTTATATGCCGGACTCGAACGAACCGCCGCCGCGTGGACGGACTACCTCGTCACCATCAACCGGGAGGACTTCGAGGCGGCTCAACGGTTCCGGCGGATACCTGCAGGCCGCGTACGCTATATGCCGGGCATCGGAGTAGACATCGAGAAGTACGGCGTGGCGTTGAGTCCATCCGACATCACGGGGCTACGCAGCGACCTCGGCCTTCGGGACAACGATTTCGTGCTCACGATGATCGCCGAGTTCATTCCGCGCAAGAACCACGCCCTAGCACTCGAAGCGCTCGCTCGTATCACTCGTCCCGACCTGAGACTCCTCCTTCTCGGAACGGGGCCGCTCGAAACAGCGCTTCGAGAGACCGTCGAGCGGCAAGGCCTGGGCGACCGCGTCGTCTTTGCCGGGTACCGGCAGGACGTGCCGCGAGTCCTTGGTGCCTCGGACGCAGGGCTCCTTGTGTCGAAGCATGAGGGGCTGGCGAGATCGGTGCTCGAGACCATGGCCGCGGGACTGCCGATGATCGGGACCGATACACGCGGGATCTCCGATGCGATCGGTGCTCGCGCAGGGTGGATCGTGCCACGAGGTGATGCGGCGGCGCTAGCCGCTGCGATCGAAGAGGCCCTCGACGATCCGGACGAGACCCGAAGACGCGGAGCACACGCACGCGAGCGAGCCACGCGCGAATTCGCGCTGCCCCGCATCATCCATGCGCACCAGGAGTTGTACCGTGAAGTGCTCGCGTCGGGCGTATGACGCCGTCAAGCGGCCGCTCGACGTGGTCGCCGCACTCGTGCTGCTCCTGGTCCTGTCACCGGTGATGGCCGCGGTTGCCATCGCCGTGAGATTGCGGTTAGGAAGCCCCGTGCTCTTCACGCAGCAGCGCCCGGGAAAGGGCGGACGGCTGTTCACGCTCCACAAGTTCCGCACCATGCGCGAGTCCGTCCAAGGCGCCCTCGAGGCGGTGGACACCGATGCCGAGCGGCTCACGCGATTCGGTGCGTGGCTCCGCTCGACCTCCCTTGACGAGCTTCCCGAGCTTTGGAGTGTGTTGGTTGGAGATATGAGCATCATCGGCCCGCGCCCCCTGCTTCCCGAGTACCTCGGCCGCTACAATGAAAGACAGGCACGGCGGCATGAGGTACGTCCGGGTATCACCGGCTGGGCGCAGGTGAACGGCCGCAACGCTGCATCGTGGGAGGAGCGCCTCGAGATGGACGTGCGGTACGTCGACGATCGCTCGCTCGCTCTCGATGCGCGCATCCTGGTGATGACGGTCGGGGCCGTCTTGCGCCGCGAGGGCATCACCGCGGAAGGCTCGGCGACGACGGAGCCGTTCGACCCGGACCGGCTGGATGATCCACACCGGGGACCCGACCCTGACCGCGTGCGCCATCGGGACGTGGAGCGTCAGTGAGGCTCGGCCTTCGAGGCGGCGCTTTCCTCGGCAGGGCTCGGCGCGGCCGAGCACCTTTCGGGCGCCAGCCGGGGGGCGTGCTCCGTGGCGCCTGACGTGATCTCGCGCGTGCGAGCGGCCGGCGGACTGCGGAACACGATCCTGGTGGTCGTCGATTCCTTGGTCATCGCGGCGGCGACGCTTGGCGCGTACTACGTCCGATTCGAGGGAGCGGCACCCCCTGAGTTCGCGCCGTGGAAGGTGCCGCTGGCCCTAGTCTCGGTGGTTCTCTACGTGCTGTTGTTCACGGTGTTCGGGCAGTACCGGCTGATCCTGCGCTATGTCGGCGTCGATACGCTCGTCAAGCTCTCCGCGGCGACGGCGATCGGCTTCACGGCTCTGCTCGCCGCCGACATCCTGCTGTCGATCGGTGACCCTCTACGGCCTGTTCCCATAGGCGTGCTGTTCATCCAGGCGGTGCTCGTCTTCCTCGGCGCATCGGCTGCGCGCATGGCTGCGCGTGTCCTGATGTACCTGCGTGCCGTTGGCGCCGGACGCGGCCGCCGTGTGCTGATCGTGGGCGGCGGCAGCGCCGGTTCGCTCCTGCTTCGCGAGATTCAGGGCAGGCCTGACCTCGATCTCACCGTCGTGGGCTTTATCGACGACCAGGAATCGCTGCGCGGCAGAACCATCGGGGGCGCCCCAGTGCTCGGCACCACACACGCGCTCGCCGACTCAGTAGAGCGTCACGGCGTGGAAGAAGTGCTCGTGGCGATGCCGTCTGCGCCGCGCGAGGCCATCCGGCGCATCTTGAACGCCGCCGCCGACGCGAACGTGCAGACCCGAGTGATGCCCGCCCTGGTGATCGGGAAGGAGTCAGTGACCCTCCGCGACCTGCGCGCCGTGGACGTCGAGGACCTTCTTGGCAGGGAGCCGGCCATGATCGACGTGGAAGAGGTCAGGGAGACGATCGCCGGCAGAGTGGTCGCGGTGACGGGCGCCGCGGGCTCCATCGGCTCCGAGTTGTGCCGACAGCTGCTCCAGCTAGGACCGCGGCAACTGCTGCTGATCGAGATCGATGAGTCGCGCCTATACGAGCTGTGGCTTGAGCTCACACGCTCGGGCTCCGAAGTCCCGATCATGTGTCTGTGTGACATCCGGGACTCGGAGCGGCTCAACGCCTTGTTCGCTCTCCACAAGCCGGAACTCGTGCTGCACGCGGCGGCTTACAAACACGTCCCCCTAATCGAGCTCGCCCCGGCCGAGGCGATCAAGACGAACGTCCTCGGCACGATGCGGATCATGGAAGCGTGCCGGGGACATGGCACCGAACGATTCGTGCTCGTCTCGACCGATAAGGCGGTTGCGCCAGCCAATATGATGGGTCTGACGAAGGCCCTCGCCGAGACGGTGATGCTCCACGAAGTGAAGGTCTCGGACCTCTCGGTGGTGGCGGTACGGTTCGGGAACGTGCTTGCCAGCCGGGGATCGGTCGTCCCTATCTTCGAAGAGCAGCTTCGGCGCGGCGGTCCTCTCACGGTCACGCATCCCGACGCGACCCGATACTTCATGACGATCCCCGAAGCCGCACGGCTCGTGCTGCAAGCCCAGGCGATCGGCCGCTCCGGCGACATCTTCGTGCTCGAGATGGGAGAGCCGATCCGCATCCAGGACCTCGCCCGCAAGATGATCGCGCTCTCGGGCGTACCAGCGGACATCGAGTACATCGGGCTGCGGCCGGGCGAGAAGCTTCACGAGGACCTCGTCTCCGAGGAAGAGTCCCTTGTTCCGAGCGAACGCCCGAAGATCTTCAGAGTCGACCGGGCGGATGTGCGAGACGGGGCGTCGTACGACGCGATCCTCCTGCTCGTGGAGCTCGCCGAATCGGACCGGATGGCCGAGGCAGGACCTGTGATCACAGCGCTCGATCCGGCCTTCGGCGAGCGTGAACTCTCATAGCCTGCCCATCGGCTGGCTGGTCGCAAGAGCCACGCGCGCCCGCGCGGTGTGCGGCGAGCACTCTACTCTGACCGGCCCTGCCCCGACTCGAGGCGTTCGAGCGCATCTTGGATCGCCTGCGTCCCGGGTTCTGCCTCGTCGGCCTCCCGGAGGACCTTGATCGCCTCAGCAACCCTTCCCTGTTCCTCAAGCAGCGACGCTAGCCTCAAGCTCAGCACGTCGTGACCAGGGCGGATCGTGAGCGACTCACGGAGCTCATCTTCCGCCAGCTGGGTGTCTCCGAGCGCGTGCAGGCCGTAGGCGAGCTCGATGCGTATCGCTACTGCGTAGGGGTCGAGCGCAATGCCCGCGCGCGCCGTCTCGATCGCTTCGCGATAGCTGTCTGGATCGTCATCGAGATCGCCCTTGAGGTTGTAGAGCGCGGCGAGGTACTGGTAGTTGGCGTAGTCGGCCGGGACGAATTCGATCGCGTCTCGTATCGCGCGCTCCCCCGCCTCAAGGTGCACGCCGACCTCGTCGAGCAACGGCGCGACGTCTGCGCCTTGTTCTCGCGCTTGCGCCGCTGCGTTCGCGTATCGCAACGCTTCGTTGAGGTGGTTGAGCCCCAGCTGCTCGCGGTACGCTTGGTTGTAGGGATTCAGCCGAATGGCTCGCTCCGCTGCCTCAATGGCCTCCGGCCCACCGGATGAGGCCGACGCCTTCACGTAGGCGTGGTCGGCCGCGGCGATCGGTACCTGGGCAAGGACACCTGCGAGCGACACAGAGGCAACAGCCGCGGCCGCGACAGTGCTCCACCTCGACGCGGATACACGCACGACGCGCGAGGTCGGGGCCGCAAGAATGCCCATTGCCACCCACAGCAAGAAGGTGGCGCCCGGGATCGACAGGCCGAACATCGAGTTCGCAAGATAGCCCGTGCACCCCGCCCAAAAACCTCCGAGGACCAGCCGGTTCGGGTGACCGCCACGAGCGAACACGATCGGAGCCGAGCGCACGGCCACCAAGGCGAACACGGCGTAGAGCAGTAGCGCACCCACGACACCTGATCCCGCTGCTACCTGGAGCGGGTAGCTGTGCGGGGAGTCAGCAACGTTGTCGCTCACCCGCTGGACATACTCGGCCGGCTTGCGCAATGGAAAGACGTAGCGGAACGTGTCCGGTCCGAACCCGACTAGCGGCCGATCCCTGATCGCCTTCACCGCTGCGCCCCAGATCATGAGCCGCGCGTGGACGCCACCGACGTCCGCCGTGAGGCGTGACGCCCCGAACTCGGTGATCTCGAAGTCCGCCTGGGACCCGGGAAGCCGCTGCGCTGCCAGCACCGCAGCCACGGCAAGTCCTGCCACACCGGTCGACACGAGGTCGACCTTGGTCAGACGTGCTCCGTTGCGCCACGCGATGACTCCGAACACGATGAGTCCAATAAGGCCGCCGACCCAAGCGCCGCGCGTGAACGATACCAAGAGAGTGAACAGATTCAGGAAGAACCCGGCGAAGTAGACAGCCCTGAGGCGAGCGTCCCTCTCGGCGAGCGCAAGTGAGAGGGCGACCGGTAGCGAGAACATCAGGAAACCGCCGAGGATATCCGGGTTACCGTACGTCGAGAACGCCCGCTGAGCGCCGAAGTCCACATTCCAAGGAACCGGGTCCAACCCGAAGTACTGGATCGTCCCGTAGCCGGCCACCACCAAACTCGACGCGAACAACGCCTGCCCGAGGCGCGCCGCTCGCTTCGAATCCTCGACGAGCTGCATGGCGAGAAAGTAGACGAGGGCGTAGTTGAAGAAGGAGAGGAGTCCCTCGTCGCGATGGTATTTCCCGAGAAGTGCGGTCCACGGATGGATGGACGTAACGGTCGCAATGGTTGCCCATCCCAGGAAGGCCAGCAGAACCCACTCGACGCGCGTCCACCGTACTCGTCCGCCGTTGATGAGAAGGTCGGCGGCCCATGCAGCGAGGCATAAGAGCGTGAGAACACGAAGCGCGATGAGCTTGCCTAGTGAGAAGGGATCGCTCATGAGGGGCACATGATCGATTCCGACCACTCCGAGGTTGACGAGCGTGAGCGGCACGAAGGCCACACAGCCGACCAGCGCCCACCATGCGACACGCCTCAGGCGGCTGTCGCCCGAGCGCACATCAGCTGCTGTGGGCTTGCTATCGTTCTTGGCCGCCTTTCGTTCCATATCTGCTGCTCGCCTCCACACGTGCTGATCGCGGCGACGGCCATGAGAATGCAGCGGGGCACCCACCGAAGTGACAGGCGCCCCGCGAGGACGTGATGCGCACATTGTGCCGGACCTAGGAAACGGTGGCTACTCGGGACTCTCGGGCTCGGACTTCTTGGTCTCCTCGGCTGAGGCGTTGGGACTCTTGTAGCCGGGTGGACGAGTGACAGCCCAGGGCTGGTCTTTGAGCGTCACCTTGCCCCAGAACTCCTCGATGTCCTTGCCGTCGATCTCCCCGCTGGTCTTCCCTTCAACAGTGAAGGCCAGCTTCTCGACATCCGGGAATTGGCCGAAGGTCAGCAAGAGGCCGGCCCAAGCGAGATGGTACTCCTCAGGATCGGCCTCGAAGTCCAGGACCGCGCGGTCCCAGTCGATGGTCAGCACTCCGTCCGCTAACGTGGCCGATTCGAACTTCGCGTCCGGCTGAACGATCGCGACGTTTGGATTCTTCGGCTCGCCTGCCAAGAGCACCTCAAGGGTGGCAACGTACCGGTTGTCCGCGTCGACGGTCTTCCGCTCTTCGAGCAACGAGCGGCCGGTCGCGTAGTAGACCGAGACTATCTCGGTGCGTTCCGGCAGCCCCGCGCTTGGCGGCGGCACATCCTGCCGAGCGGCCGGGGCGCATCCTGCCAACGCCGCGGTGATGAGCACGGATATCGGTACAAGCACCGTCTTCGCGAATCCCGTGCCTCGCAGTATCCGCACTAGTCGTCACCCGCTCCCTCAGGAGCGTGCTGCGCCCCTGAGTCCTCGTCGGCCGTCGGTTCCGAATCATCTCCCAGCCCGAGCGTCTCGAGGATCTCATCGTAGGTGATGCTCGCCAGACCGTACTCGGCAGCGATCTCGTTGAGTTGGCTGTTGTCAGAGAGCAGCACCTTCTTGCCCCTGGCGCGCAGAGCTACGTCGAGCGCTTCCGCGTCCCCACGCTCCAGTCCGTGCTCGTCGATAAGCGCGGAGACACGGTCCCCCTTCACGTTTCGAGCTCTCCACTTGAGTTCGCCGTAGTCGTCCCGATGTGCCTCCGCCAGTTCGGGAGCGCCAACAACGCGCTTGAGCGCCGAGGCGACCTCCAGCCCTCGAGCGTCAGCGGCCAGACGCTCGGCGAACGAAGGAGCAATGACGCTCGATCGGCGACGCAGGAGCGGGATGAGTGCCAGCAGCAACAGCGGGAGCAGCAGCCACGGTGCCAGAGGCAGCAGCCGCTCGAAGCCGAGGGTCGCTGCGGGAACACGGAACACCTGGACTCGGTCGTTGAACTTGTCGGCGATGGCGATCCGTCCGTCGTGGTAGTCGATGCCATCCGGATAGTAGAACAGCCCGTCCTCGTGACCTATGTCACCCAACCGCTCGACCATGTTGCCCGTCGCCTGCTCGAGTACCTGTATCTCGCCGTTCAGGCCGTCGACCACGTAGAGATACCCGCTGTCGTCTGCAGCGATGCTCGCCGGTAGACCGAACTTGCGAGTCTCGGCGTTGAACCTGATCGCTTCGCCGGGCGGGATCGGTTCGCCGTATGTCCACTTGACCTTGCCGTCGGTACCGATCGCCTGCACCCGATAGTTCAGTGAGTCGGCGACGTAGAGAGTGCCATCAGGACCCACCGCCACGCCGCTCGGACGATCGAACTGCCCCGGCTCCTTGCCCCGGCGCACGTAGCCGATCTGCACCTCGCCGTCGAGCGTGCCGATGAGCACGCCACTTCCGGTCGTGACGATCAGCTCGTCACCCTTGATCGTCACGCTCGTCGGGGCCTCATCGGGGAATGAGATGCTATCCATGGGAGTGCGGGATGCGTCGAAGATGACGATCTTGCTCCTCGGTTTGTCCACAACGTAGCTGCGGCCGTCAGCCGCGACCGCAACATCGACGGGACCCTCCAGGTCGGTGGCTCCGGTACCCGGCGTCCCGTAGGACCCGAGGTGCCTTCCACGCGGATCGAAGACGAGGATTCGATGCTTATCGGTGTCAGCGACGTGGATGTTCCCCTGCCCGTCGAACCCAACACCTGCGGGCCGCCGCAGCATGTCGCCCCGGAATCCGTAGATCGAGAACAGCCACGCACGATCGGTGGTCTGGTTGTCGTCTCCGAAAGTGGCCGGCTGCCGCAGAACGTAGTTCAACGCCGCCAGGCCGGCGAGCAGCACTAACAGGACTACCAGAACCACGGTTGTTGCGACCACAGTGCGGCGCGCCGCGAGCTGACTCTGTGAAGCCACGTTGCCTCCTTCTTGGGTGGAGCCTTGTAGCGGCGCCTACTTCTTGTTCGTCTCGGACGACTTCGTCGGCTCGGTATGCGGGTCGATCAGCGCGGCCTTGACCTTCTCGGTCTCCTTTATCGCTCTCTCGTGCTCTTCGGGAGCGCTGGCTTTGATCCGCTCGAGACCATCGATCGCCTCTTGGTAGTCAGGCACGAGCAGTAGCGTGTACGCGAAGTCCATGGCGGCCTCGTACCAGTCCGCTTTGCGCTCGAACATCAGACCTCGCTCGACGTACACGTTGGCGTTTTCAGGACCAAACCTCGATGCGTTCGTGAAAGCATCGATGGTCGCGTCGACGTCCTCCTTCGCCTCATATGACCGGGCCAACGCGAGGTACACCTGCTGATAGAAGGGCGCGAACTGACCTTCGATCTTCGCGGCGTTCTTTAGGCTGGCGATCGACTTGTCGATCTCCCCTACCCTGTAGTACGCCGTGCCGAGCACGAAGTGGGGGTCGGGCATTGCGGGATCGATCCTCAAGGCGATCTCCGCCTGCTCGATGGCTTTCTCTGGACTACCCTGCTCGAGGTAGGCCGAAGCCAATCGAACGCGGCCGACCGGGTCGTCAGGGTTCGCTCGCACTGCTTCTTCGGCAGACAGAATCGCCCTCTCAGCAGCAGTACGAGGAGTGCTCGCGTCCTGAGACACCAGGGCCTGTACCAGACCTACAACAGCCACCGCGATACCGATGACGGCTGCGACGAGCAAGACTCGCAATACCAGTAGAGAACGCTGAGACAAACGAACCACTCCTTTGTGCTGACTGGCGCAACGGCTTTACGCTCTCCACCTCAGTTCGTATAGTGCCATAGTGCCAACGTACCTTAGCATGGATGAATGCGGGCAAACAGGGACCTCGCAGAATGCGTGCCATCTGGAGAGGCCCACCGCGACGCGCCTCAGGTGCGATGGGCTGAGATGGCAAGCGAGGTGCTGAAGTGACCGTCGGCGACGCGGCATCGGTGAAGGAGAGTCTATACGTATGCGGAGATTCCATCTATTACTTGGCGTTATCGTTGTAGTCGCAGCCGCGGCGGCGGCCGTGGTGCTACTCTGGTTTCCGAACGACCAGGACAACGCTCCGCGTAGCGGTCAGCTCATCACCGACGAGGCCAAGGTCAACAAGAGCGCGCTCGCCTTCGTGCAGCCCGCCTACCGTGATGATTATGGCAACATGCGCATTGCTGGGTACGTCGACAACCTGGGCGACAGGCATCTCGTCGCAGCGAACCTAGTGATCGAACTGCGTGACGAGGAAGGCAATCGCTCCGCCGTGATCGAGCACTCCGTCAAGTCAATACCGCCCCGTCAGCGGCGGTGGTTCGACATCGACTCCGGGACATGGCAGGGGCCGCAGTCCACCACTATCGCGGTGGAATCCATCGAGGTGGCTCGATGAACGGACGCGCTGCTGTCGCGTTGGCAGCCGCTCTGCTCGTCGCTACCTCTGGTCTGACGTCTGGGTGCATCAGCAGCCGGACACGGTCGACGACAACTATCGTGCGAGCGTCCGAAGAGGAGACCACTCAACCACGCCTCGACGCACGCGAACGCGGCAGGCTGCGCCGAGACATACTACAGGTCGCCCGCTTGGCCTGGAGAGCATTCGTCGAGAACGACACTGGCGCGATGCGCAAGTACTTCGATTCGTCCATCGTTGATGCGGCCGAGCGGCGCTACGAGGACTACGCGACGCAAGGTCGCGAGCGCCGTCGTCAATACGAGATCGAGTACTTCGATGTCACCGAGCTCTCCGACGATGGGTCCGCTGCCACCGTACGCATAGAAGTGGTGGACAAGTCGTACTTCGTGAATGCCGATGGGAAGAAGACCACTCCCGAGGGGCGAGATCGGAGCGTCAGCTAC
>CAYWCB010000008.1:0-23352 GCA_964456615.1 uncultured Eubacteriales bacterium
ACCCCGAGTTCGAGTTCTACACCGCGGGCGCTCCGCACTTCGAGGCCGGCGCTACGTGCAACGACTGCCACATGGAGCGGGTGCAAGATGCCAGCAACCGCGCAGATCACAACTCCATAAGCCCGCTCAAGCGCGACATGGTCGCATGCAAGGGGTGTCACGTGCAGAGTGCCGATGAGATGCGCGCGAAGGTGATCGCGATCCAGGACCGCTATCTGGGCATGTTCATCAGCGCCGGCTACCGTGTGGCGACGGTCGCCAAGCTCTTCGAGATGGCGAACACGTCGCTTGAGACAACGGCGGGCCAGTCCGAGTACGACGAGGCCGCCAAGCACTACAGGCAGGCCTTCTATCGCGTGCTCTACATGGGCGCGGAGAACTCGCTCGGCTTCCACAATCCTGCCGAGTCGGACCGCATCCTCGCCGACGCGAGGGCCGAAGCGGTCAAGGCCGAGGCGATCCTGCGGAAGCTGCTCGCGTCGAAGGGGGTCAAAGTGCCCAAGGAGGTCCCGCTCGAGCTACGCACCTACACCGACGATCGAGGCGAGAGGAAACTCGACTTCGTGCCGGAGGACTACATCCCGGATCCATCCGGCGCGGCTCAGAAGAAGTGGCCGCAGAGTCTGGGCGAGCTGGCCAAGTAGGGGCGACCGTGAAGGGGACGGACGTGCCTGGGCAAGACGATGACACCGCGAACGCCATTCTCGATCCGCAGAAGCTTGGCGAGTTGCTCGCATCGGCGAGATCGTACGCTCGCTACTCCTCCGCTGAGGCGGCGGAGGAGGCGATGCGTCGAGAGGTGGGCCTTGTCGTGCCGAGCGGCAACATCGCTGCCATCGAGAAAGGCACCGCGACTGCGACGTTCGAGCAGGTGTGCGCGATGGCCTACCTCTACAAGGTCCCGGGCGGGGTCAGCTACTTCCTGGATGCGCTCCGGCAACCGATCGGCGCCGAACTGAAACGCGCCCAGTGGCCGTTCCCCCGCCGACAGCGCAAGGACGGGTGAGCCCCGAGCGGACGTGTCCCGCGGGGCGTCTACGCGAGCGCGGCCACCAGATAGCCGATCGCAAGGAGCGCATTCGTTGACAGCACCGCGACCACGTTCTCTCCCTGCGCAGGGATCAGCTCCTCGAACCGGTCGTAGTACCTGATGGCCCCGACGCACGCCCTCCAGGCGAAGACCACCCCGCCGAGCCCGAGAAGCGCCCACGGGGTCAGTCCGTCCACCAACACGCCGGCGACGATCAGGACGTAGACGGCCGCCTCGACAGCGACGTAGAGCCACCGCGCCGTCCTCTTGCCGAGCAGGATGACCATGTGGCGACGCCCGCCGCCGGCGTCCGCCTCGGCATCCGGGAATTCGTTGAGGAACAGGAGGTTGTAGGTGAGTAGGCCCGCCGGGATTCCCGAGACCCAGGCCATCTCGTCGACGCGGCCGGTCATCAGGAAGTAGGTGCCCAGCACCGGCAGTGTGCCGAGGGCGAAGCCCGCAGCGAGTTCGCCCAGGCCGATCTTGCTCAGCAGTGGCGTGTAGGCAACGATGCACACCACGCCGACGGCACCGATGACGGCCAGCTGCCAGCCGGAGACCCAGACGAGGTAGATGCCGATCGCGCTCCCCGCCGCAAGCGTGCCGACGCCCAGCATGAGTGCCTGGTCGGCCGCCATCGCACCAGACGTGACGAAGCCGCTGCCGCCTGAGAACGGCGTTCGCCTCACGTGCTGGTCGATGCCGGTCCTCGCGTTGTCGTGCCAGTCGTTGAGCACGTTGACGCTCGCGTGCAGAAGGACGAGCGCCACGCCGGCCAGTGCGACGAGTAGCCAGTCGAACGAGCCCTGCCAGAAGGCAAGGGTGGCGCCGTGGGCGACGAGCACGACAGAGAGCAGAAGGAACTGAGGACGCGTCTCGAGGAACCAGGGCGTCTTCGACACGGTAGCCTCCCCCTACGTAGTCTGACGGGCGGTGCCATGCTGCCCGGCGCGGGCTGCCGCTCGGCAATCCCTGCTGATTCTCGTGCATATCAAGGCCTCGCGCCATGCGTTCGCCAGGCCCGCGCCGGCTCCGGACACGGCGATCGCGGTCCCGATGTGTCTCGGTTTCTGTTCGCGCGTGTGGACGGTTCTCGGCGCGTCAAATACGCTTGGGGGTGGCGACACAGGGGACCAACGGGGAAGAACCAGGAGACATCCGGAGAAAGGAAGGAACGATGGCAGACGACAGCTCGGATCTCGGCTATCGGATCATCGTGGTGCTCGCCAAGATCGTGCTTGCGATTCTGGTGTTCGCATGCATAGTCCTCGCCTTCGGCTTTGCACTTCTCCTGTTCGGAGCTGACCCGGACGCCGGGTTCGCCAACTTCATCTACGACTCAGCCGGCGCGTTCATGGACCCGTTCAGGGGGATGATCGAGCCCGCCGAGGTCGGGAACGGCCTCTGGGCGTGGAGCGTGCTGTTCGCCATCGCCGCCTACCTCGTGCTGATATGGATTCTGGGCCTCATCATCCGCTGGGCGCGGAGAAGCATGGCCCGTCAGCGCCGCGCCGAGGAAGCGGCCGCACAGGAAGCGGCCGCCAAGGCAGCCGCCGAGCAGGCGGCTGCCGCAGAGGCACCCACCGCGGCGTCGGCTGCCGAACCCGCCGAGCCGGCGGCAGCAGAAGCCGTAGCGGCACCCGAGGAGGCCGCACCGGCGGCCGAGGCTCCCGAGCAGCGGGAGGCAGCGCAGGCGGACACCGGCGAAGAAGCTGCGCAAGCCGCAGCCGAGTCGGCCGAAGCCGAAGAGCCGGCGCAGTCCGCAGAGGAGCCGGGCACGGGCTCGTAGCGCCGCCGGTTCGCGACCGGAGCGGACCGCACGGAGACAGCGAGGCGTCCGTGCGAGGCGGCACCAACGGGTCGCTACGGGCTACCCGGCATGATCGGATGTCACCCACCGGGCGAAGGAAGGCCAGGGCATGACGCGGGCAGGAGAGAACTACGCACTCCAGGTGATCTTCTCGTTCTTCCTCGGCCTTATGGTGCTCGCATTCATCGGCATCGGGGTGAACACGTTCTACCCATCGCCGCGGACCAAGTACGATGACGAGCTGCAGAAGCTCTACCGGGAGCAGGAGGCCGCGAACGTCGGGTCCGACAGGACGCCGACGCCGGCCGACAAGGCTGCATCGCTGCGCACCCAGAAGCAGATCGACGAGATCGTAGAGAAGCAGGAGGCCGAGACCAAGGTGTGGGCGCGCAACACGAGCATCGTGGTCATTTTGTTCGCGACTGCGGTCATGGCCATCTCACTCATCCGGAGCGAGCAGCTCCGTGTCGTGTCCAACGGGCTTCTCATGGGCGGACTGTTCACGATGGTGTACGGGGTGGGCTGGGTGCTCTTCAGCGGTGAATCGATCGCCCGCTTCTTCGTGATTCTCTTCGCGTTCGTCGTGACCCTGGCTCTCGGCTATGTCAAGTTCGTTCGCGGGCGTGAAGAGCGTGCTGTGCAGATGACCGCACCTCCGGTTCCCGGCGCGGGCGTGCCCGCCCTCGACAGCGGCGCCTGGTCGGACGTGATGGCACGTTTGGACAGGCTCGAGGCGCGCACGGCGGCTGCAGCGGCGGCACTTGGCTCCGAATCCGGGTCGGCAGTTCCACGCGACATGCGCCCCGACGAGCCAGACACGAAGCGTGCGCGGGCCGACAGCCCCTCAGACGTGTGAGGTGGACGTGAACCCCACAATGAGACGACGAACCTGCACCTCGTGCGCGGCGGCTCTTCTCCTCATCACGGCGATGGGACTGGCGCCGTCGATGGCCGCCGCCGCGCAGGCGTCGACTGCACCCGCCGAGTGGGCGTTCGTCGATATCGGTGCGCAGTACATGGACGGGACGACCTTCTGCCTCGTCGGGGGCGAACTGCCGACGAGCGCACCTCTGCCTGCCTCTGTCGAGATCGCCGTCCCTGCCGTCAGCACGGCGCAGTGGGTAGGCGAAGTCGACCTCGACCAGCCTTCCGCCGACGCGGTCCTACCGTATGAGGTCACCCGACGCGGCAGCATGGACATCTACTCTATGACACTGCAGGGATCGAGGCTGGCTCAGGTCGAGGCCCTCGTGCCGGGGCTCATCAACGCAGTTGACCAAGAGTATGTCGTGGCGATCAACTGGGTCGCGCCCGCAGCAGTGCCCCGGGTCCGCATCGCCGCCGCAATGCCTCCGAACGCGCGCGTACTGAATCCTGTCGGCGACGCCCGGACCGCGAGCGATACGCAGGGGACGAAGCACTACTACCGCGAGGTCTCGGACGTGAAGGCCGGCGACACGGTCTCGCTCGCCTTCTCGTACACGATCGCGACGGCCGAGACGGATGGTGCAGCCGGGGACGAAGGCGGCATCCCGACCGCCCTCTGGGTGATCCTCGGCGCAGGCCTCGTCGTCATCGCCGGCCTCGTCATCGCCATCGTGACACAGCGCTCGCGTCCCGCCGAGGACATCGGGGAGGACGCCGAGGACATGGGGGCAGGGAGCCCCTAGACACAACGTCCCCGGCGCACGCTCGACGTCAGGCTTACCGTCTCGCTAGAGGATTCCCCGTGCCTGTCAAGAATCCGGCGCTCGTTCCCCTGTTCGAGGACGCCAAGCAGTTGCTGGTCCCGTACGCGAAGCACTTCAGTCCGCGCCACGACGAACCCGGCTACTACGACCTGTGGTCCGAGAAGGACGTGGTCATCGACGGCCGCAAGAAGAAGGGCGTGTTCTTCGCCGGCCTCATCGTCCAGAAGAGCTACGTGGGCTTCTACTACATGCCGATCCACGCGGACGCCAGCGCGCGCGACTTCTTCGGCCCCGAGCTCCTCAGGCTGCTGAAGGGCAAGTCCTGCTTCTACCTCAAGGACCTCACGCCCGAGGTCAGGAAGCAGATGAAGCGGGCTCTCGCGAAGGGGTTCGAGCTCTACCGGCAGCGCGGCTGGGTCTAGCGCTACGCGTGCCGGCCGTGTGTTCCGCTGCCGCCCAGTGCTTCGGTGCGCCGACTAGACGAGGACCGTAGTGTCCGCGCGTTCAGCGCCACGATCACCGTCGAGGCGGACATGAGCACGGCGCCGGCGGCGGGGCTGAGTGTGATGCCGAACCCCGAGAGGGCTCCCGCCGCCAGAGGTATCGCGATGGCGTTGTACCCGGTCGCCCACGCCAGGTTCTGCAACATCTTGCGGTAGGTCGCGCGGGCGAGCTGGATCAGGTCGACGACGTCGCTCGGATCGCTTCGCACCAACACGATGTCCGCGCTCTCGATGGCCACGTCGGTTCCGGCACCGACGGCGATGCCCACGTGTGCCGCCGTCAAAGCAGGCGCGTCGTTCACGCCGTCGCCGACCATCGCGACCACGCCGTATCTTTCCGCCGCGTTCCGTACGGCTGCGGCCTTCTCCGCGGGCCGCACCTCCGCCAGCACCTCGGATATCCCCACCTGGCCTGCCACCCGCTCGGCTACCGCCCGACTGTCCCCGGTGAGCATGATCGGCTCGGTTCCCATCTCCTTGAGTCGCCGAACGGCACTCTCGGACTCCGGTCGCACGACGTCCGCGACCGAGAGCGCGCCCAGTACCTCTCCGTCCACGACCACGAACGCGGTGGTCGCGCCCTCCGCCATGAGCTGTTCGGCCTCTTCGGGAACGGCGATCTCGTGCTCTTCGACGTACGCCGGTCCCACCACGGCCACGCTGCGTCCGGCGACTGAGCCGATCGCGCCCTGACCGGGCAGCGCTTCGAAGCCCTCAGCCTCGGGGTGCGTCGGCGCCGCTTCCACGACCGCGCGGGCGATGGGGTGCTCGGACAGCGCTTCGATAGCCGCCGCCTGCGCAAGCACGTCTTCGGGCGAGAACCCGTCGCGTGCGACCACGCGCTCCACCGCGAATCGGCCTTCGGTGAGCGTGCCGGTCTTGTCGAATACGACCGCACCCAGGTTGCGTGCTTGTTCGAACGCCGAGCGCCTGCGCACGAGCAGGCCGGAGGCCGCCGCGATGCTCGTCGACACGGCGACTACGAGGGGTATCGCCAGACCCAGCGCGTGCGGACAGGCGATGACCATGACGGTGACGGCCCGCTCGATGGCGTATGCCGTGGAACTGTCTGTTGCGGCCAGCCACACCAGGAAGGTCACCGCGCCGCCTCCGAGCGCGATGACGGTCAGCCACATCGCGGCCGTGTCGGCGAGGTCCTGCGTTCGGGACTTGCTCGCCTCGGCGTCCCGCACGAGCTGCATGACCTGTGCGATGAAGGACTCGTCACCCGTGCGGCGCACCTCCACGGTCAGTGCCCCGTGTCCGTTGACCGACCCGCCGACGACCCCTGATCCCGGCTGCTTCGTCACGGGTACGGACTCGCCGGTGAGCATCGATTCGTCGACGGCCGAGTGACCGTCGACGACGTCGCCGTCTGCCGGCACGCGCTCTCCAGGGCGCACGAGCACGTGGTCGCCCGGCTGCAGCGTCTCGGTTGCCACGTCTTCGATCTCGCCGGCTGGACCGACTCGGTGCGCATCGGCTGGCACGAGCCGGGCGAGGGCTTCGAGCGCCCGGGACGCCTCACGAACGGAGCGCATCTCGACCCAGTGGCCCAGCAACATGACGTCGGTGAGCGTCGCGAGCTCCCAGAAGAGCGGCATGCCGGGCAGGCCGAGGACCGTGGCGAGGCTGTAGCTGTACGCCGTTGTTATGGCGACGGCGATGAGTGTCATCATGCCCGGCGTGCGCTGGCGCATCTCGCGCGCGAAACCGCGCAGGAAGGGTGCTCCGCCATAGATGTAGACCGCGGTCGACAACGCGAGGAGCACGTAGTCGACGCCCGTGAAATCCAGGATCCTCTCGACCGGAGAGAAGGGCAGATCGCGCGACATCAGCAGGATTGGGACGGTGAGAGCGAGCGAGACCCAGAACCGGCGCGCGAAATCAGCGGTCGAGTGCCCCTCGTGGCGTCCCCCTGTCGCGGCGTGGTCCTCGTGTCGCCCGTGGCCGGCGTCCGCGGGGTGGCCCTCGTGCCGCCCGTGGCCGGCGTCCGCGGAGTGGCCTCGGTGGTGCCCCGCCATGGACGGCTCGGAAGAGTGTCCGTGCTGGTGCTGGCCCATGCCGACTCCCTGTGCTGTCGCGGGATCGTCTGATGCGAGTTCATACCCAGGGAGGTCCCGCTCCCCGCGCTCGACGCACCCGGGCACACGACCTCGCCATCCGGCACGCTACAATCGTCCGTGGCCGGGAGGTCGGGACCGGGAGCACGCACATGACCACGATTCTCGTCGTCGACGACGAAGCGAACATCCGCGAGCTGGTCAGCGTCTACCTGACGGCGGCGGGCTACGCGGTGGAGACCGCCGAGGACGGTCTGGAGGGCCTCGCCAGGGCACGCGCGAACAACTACGACCTGGTCGTGCTCGACATCATGCTGCCCGGCATGGACGGAGCCGCGGTGTGTTCGGCGATACGCAAGGACTCGGGCGTGCCGATAGTGATGCTGACGGCGCGCGACACGGACCTGGACAAGGTCGCCATGCTCGAGGCGGGGGCCGATGACTACGTCGTCAAGCCCTTCAGCCCACCGGAGTTCGTGGCCCGCATCCGGGCAGTCTTGCGTCGCACCGCGGGTCAGACGACCGCGGTGTCCAGAGCTCCGGGGACGAGCGGTCAGGCGCCCGCGGTTTCGGTCGGAGGCCTGACGATCGATCCCGCGACCCGGGATGTGACGGTGGACGACGAGCCGGTATCGCTCACCACGCGCGAGTTCGACCTCCTCTACGCGATGGCGGCGGCTCCGGGCGTCGTCTTCAGTCGCGAGGCGCTGCTCGAACGCGCGGTCGGATTCGCCGAGTTCGTCGACGCGCGAGGGATCGACGTCCACGTTCGCCACCTGCGCGAGAAGCTCCGCGATGACGCCGTTTCGCCCCGGTTCATCGAGACCGTGCGCGGCGTGGGCTACCGCGTGCGGAAGGATGCGTGGTGACGCGTCGTCGCATCGTCACCCGCGCGCGGCTCTACGTCGTCGGCGCCGCACTGCTGTCGCTCGCCGTATCGTTCGCGATCTTCGCTATCGGCTGGTCGACCTACACGGTGCGGCAGCGCACGGACGTGCTCTCGCGCCAGGTGCTCGCCCTGGCGAGGGGCCTGCAGGCAGCCGAGGCGGTTGTCACGGGATCGAGTCCCGAAGCGGTCGAGATGCGGGACCGCCTGTTCCGGGTGCAAGCCGGCTTGATCGATGCCGTCCTGTTCGTGACGAACGAGACGGGCCGCGTCACCCAATCCTCAGGGAATGCGGTCCTTCGCGAAGTGCCATTCGACCGCCTGTCCGACTCCGACGAACTGGGTGTTCGAACCGGCATCGGGAACGCTTCGGACGGCTCGTCCGTACTCCTCGTCGCGGCACCATTCGATGACTCTCGGGCCAGGTGGCTCGTGGCGGCGGAGCCCTTGAGCGATGTCAGGCGAGCGCAGACCGGTCTGCTCGCGGTGTCGGCCGCCAGTCTGCTGCTCGCGGCCCTGGTGGCATGGCTGGCGGGGGGTGTGCTCGCGCGTCGCCTCTCCGCTCCGCTCGTGAGCCTGCGCGACGCGGCGGAATCGGTCGCCGAAGGGAGCTGGGGAGCGCAGGTGCCCGAGGAAGGCGATGAGGAGGTGTCGTCCCTCGCGCATTCGTTCAACCGCATGTCGACGAGGGTCGCGGACGCCTATGCGGCACAGAAGTCCTTCGTGGGGGACGTGTCGCACGAGCTCAGGACGCCTATCACCTCGATACGCGGCTTCTCCGAAGCCATCGTGGACGGGACGGTCACCGAACCGGCAGCCGTGAGGCACAGCGCCGGCATCATCCACAGCGAGGCGCTGCGGATGGCCGAGATATCCGAGACGCTCCTCTCGCTCGCCGAGTTGGACTCGGGCTCGGTCGAGCCTCGCAGGGAGCCGATCGACCTCGAGACGATCGTGGATGCGCTGATCGGCAGGCACGGCGGTCCCGCCGAGGCGGGCGACCTCGGCTTCGCGGTTGACGTTCCGCTCGTGCCGCGACCGCTCGGCGATGCCGAGCGCCTCCTGCAGGCCGCCTCTCAGCTCGTCGCGAACGCGATCGCCTATACGCCGCCGCGCGGGCGTGTTCGCGTCTCGGCAACAACCTCGGGTGACGCGTGGCAACTCGTCGTCGAGGACTCCGGAGAGGGTATACCGTCCGAGAGGCGCGACGAGGTCTTCGAGCGCTTCGCTCGCCTCGACGCATCGCGATCGAAACGGAACGGAGGCGCGGGGCTGGGTCTGTCGATCTGCAAACGCGTGGTCGAGTTGATGGGTGGCCGCGTGTGGGTGGAGGACAGCGCCTTGGGCGGTACCAGGTTCGTGATTGAGCTCCCGTGCGCCGGGAAGCCGTGTGCCGACAACGAAGGCGACTCGTGAGCGCTTAATCCAAAATCAATCGCTCTACAACGACGACACAACGTCCGATGGTCAGAGTCAGGTCCGTACTTCGTCTGTGCGCGCACGACGCAATTCCTTGTGCATTCGTTCGAGTGGTTGCAGGAGAGGCGTTCTGATGAGGGGATATGGCCGTCGTGTAGCCGGAGCTGGCGTGATCGCCCTGCTCCTCGTGCTGCTGGCGGTTCCGATGGTGGCCCACGCCGGCGAGCCTGCGGCCCCCTCGGCCACCGGGATCGCGATCCGCTCCGCCGACGAAACCGGCACCGTCGATCCTATCGAGAGCACGGGCGACGGAGCGAGTTCTGAGGATCCGGCAGCCGATGACTCCCAGGCGGATCCGTCGGATTCGACGGAGACCGAGACGGTCGAGACCGACGAATCGGACGCCGCGCTATCCGATCCTGCCGATGCGACCGAGGAGCAGTCCGGCACCGCGGGCGCCGTCAACCAGATCAGCAGCCAGGCCAATCCCGACACGCGGGCGGCCATCGAGACCATCCTCACGGTCAGGAAGCGCGGGTTCGACTCCACGGCAGCAAGCCTGCAGCGGAACATCAACAGGCTCGCCGTCATCATCCGCAGGCTCGACGCAGCCGGTGCGAACACGTGGGCGGCACGCGTGAGGCTCGCACAAGCGCGAACCGCGCTCGATCGTGCAAGGGCCGCCGAGCGCGTCGCCGTCAGCCGGTATCGCAGCATCCTGACCGCGGAGGACGCGGGCTCAGCGTACGCATCGGCACGGGCTGCCGCCCGCACGTCGTCGACGCTCCTCGAACGCGCACGTATCAAAGTGCTTACGGCTGCGAGAACATTGCGTGCTATCTTGAAGAATGTCACCGTCTAGAACGCAGGTGCATCTACCGATAGCACGTACAGATGAGCCAAACTCGTTCAACGTGCATCACCATGACGCTGCTGCTCGTTGCGGTGTCGTTTGCGTACGGCGGGTACTGCGTCATCCGGGGTGCTCAGGCAGCGCCCGTCGCCGCCTCCAGGCCGACTGACCCAACCGGTTCGCTGGACCCCGCTACGTCGCCGTCCGGGCAAATCGTCCAGGTTGAGGCGACACCACAGACCGCTGACGCGTCGCTCAGCACCACGGAAGCCCAGGCCCTCGATGCTCAGCTTCGAGCCATCGAGGAAGAGCTGGAGTCGCTGCAGATCTCGGAAGACCCGGGGGACGCGGCCATCGAAGAAGGCCTGGAGTAGCGGGCCCGAACCACAATCGCTTCGCCGGAGCCGCTTCGCCTACAAGTACTGCCACACGTCGTCCACGCCGGCTTCCGTTGCCGGAACGCAGTCAAGGATCGACAGGGCGCATGCGCCCGTCTGCAGATCGACGAGTCGCAGATCGATCACCTCGGGCTCGTCCAGCCAGCGGCCCTCCGAGTCGATGAGGACCTTCACGCGCGGGTGCAGGAGGTCGTCGTTGTTCACCCGGAAGACGACACCGATGGTTCGATCGTCGAGCACGACCACCGCGCCCATCGGGTAGATGCCCAGCAGCGCGACGAAGGACTTCACGATGTCCGGGTCGTAGGCCTTCCCCCGACCCTGCATCAGCACGGCCAGGGCCTTGTCGGGTCGTATCTCTCTGCGGAAGGGGCGTCGCGTCGTCATCGCATCGTAGGCGTCGGCTATAGCGACCACCTTGCTGAAGAGGTGTTGCTCCTGACCGGTCGCCGACTCGGGATAGCCCTGCAGGTCGTGACGCTGATGGTGCTCGTAGGCGACCACCATGGGCATCTGATCCACCAGCTGGATGCGTTTGAGGAGGTCGGCACCTTCTACCGTGTGGGACTTCACGACGTCCCATTCGTCGCTGGTGAGCGGACCCTGTTTCGCAAGGATCTCCTCAGGGATGCGGATCTTGCCCAGATCGTAGAGGAGCGCAGACAGGCCGAGGGAATGCAGCGACTCCTCATCAAGACCCATGGCGCTGCCGAGCGAGAGCGAGAGGATGCACACGTTGACGGAGTGGTTGAGCGTGTATTCGTCGTGGCTCTTTATGGCGGTGAGACCGATGACCGCCGCCGGATCCCGGAGCAGGTTGTCGAGGAGCGACGCGACGACGTGCTGCAAAGGCGCCACGGCGAACACGCGTCCGAGCTTGCACTGCATCTCGACGTCTCGCAGCGCCTTCACGCCTGCGTCGTAGTCCTCCCGCGCGGCCGCTTTGATCTCGCGGCTGCGGCTCTCGTTCGCTTCCTCGAGAGCCGTCGTTTCGGCGAGAGTGATCGCGGTTATCCCGCGCTGCGTGAGATACGCCGTTGCCGAGTCCACGTCCGAGATGGTCGTGTCGAGCAGCAGATCGACGAGTGCGGCAACGTCGGCTGAGGTGACCGCCGAGGAGAACGTCGCTGCGGAGACACCGCGGTCGAGGAGCTCCTCTATCAGCTTCCGGTACGTGACGCTCTCCTCGGGGAATACCTGGTTCTCCACGAAGAGCGTGTTCTTGTAGATGTTGATGGTGACGTCGTCGAATCCGAGCCCGACGACGGCCTCGACGGCCCTGACGAGGTCGCTCGTGGAGTGCCGGACGAGCGGGTGCGTCGGTGGATACAGCGTCGAGTTCGTATGTGCGACCGCCAGCGCCCTCACGAGTTCCTTGGCGATGCTCAGCTTCTCGGCGCTCGCGAACGGGGCCGTGTTGAACCTGCTCGTCTCGGTCGTCATCTCGTGCTGCGACTCGGGCTGCAGGGCACCGAGCGTAGTCGCGTCAGACACGTTCATCCACTCCTCCGGCTGCTGCCCCCACGGGCACTCGCGGCAGCGACGACACCGGTGCCGCCCAGCTGCGCGCGACGTTCGGATCCTCACCGCGTGACGGCCCGCCCCCCTGCGTCCGACTGGCGAACGTTGCCGTCGCAGCATCCTCGTCGGTCTGCTCGGGCGTTTCGGTGATCGGACGAGCAGGAGGGACTTCGTTGTGTTGCGCGATGGAAAGGACGGCCCGCTTGGCGAGCAGTCTCAGCTCCTTCGTCTTCCGCCTGAACGCGGGACGCCGTGCCAGGCGTCTGAGCGCAGGGAGCGCATCGGTCGAGCCGACCTGTGCGAGGCTGCGAACGATCTCCTTCTTGAGCTCGTAGTTCAGTCTGAAGATGTTGATGTCTTCGAGTGAGCGCAGCATCAAGGGAACCGCCTCGACTGCCCCTACGCGGCCGATCTCCCGGACGGCGAGTCGTTGCGTCTCCGGATCCCAGTGGCTCAGCCCCTTCGCGAGTGCGCTTCGTGCGTCGGTCGTGGGCGTGTCGGACAAGGCCCGTATCGCCGCGAGACGTACCTCTGTGTGAACGGCCTGGAGAGCGCCGACCAGCGTGGGGACTGTCCGATGATCGCCGAGGTCAGGCAGGATCCGAAGCACGGTGATGATCGCCAGGGCGTTGTGACCGCGCAGGCGTCTGCCCGCGACGCCGAGCACCGGGTCCGACATCCTTCGCAGGACGGGGCGCATGAGCGAGCGGTGGAGGTCGTCAGCCCTGTCGTAGAAGTCCACGAGCACATCCGCACCCGCGGCGCCCGCGGAAGCGAGGATCTCCCCGGCGATGGCCGCCTCGGCATCGTTCGTCGGCGCGCGACACAGATCGGCGAGGACCTTCGGGTCCGTCAGCGTAGATCGTGCAGCCGACACGTTCTCGACGAGTGCGGGATCGCATCCCAGGTCGTCAAGTCTTCGCAGCGCGATTCGGACGGGCGTGAACGCGCCATCGCGTACCGCCCGGGGGAGTGCGTTGGCGATGGCGTGCACCGTATCCGGGTCGGGATGGCGGCGCGACACGGCGACCGCCGCCATGAGCGCCCTGCTCGCGGCAAGCGAAGGTGCTGAGGCCGCAACCTGCCGTTCCATGTCGGGGTGGCCGTCTTCGACCGCGACCTGTTGCGCGAGTGCGGCGTGATCGACCGCCTCGGGAGCGCCGTGTTCCACGTCCACCGGCGGCGGAGGGGCGAGCAGGAGCTCCACCTCGGCCGCGCGTTCGGCTGGAAGGTCCATCGCGAGCGCGATCCGACTCGGTTCGGTCCCGGCCTGAGCTGCGACGATGCTCAGGAGTCGAGCGAGCGCGGAGGGCTTCATCCGCGCCAGGACCTGCAACATGCCCCCCATGCGCCTCCCGGACGCGTCGGCTTTGAGCGACCAGGCGAGGACGCGCATGCGCGTGCGCTCGTCGGTGCGCATGAGCGCCTCTGCCACCCGCGCGAGCACGACATCGCGCGCCGCACACTCGAGTCCCGTGAGCGCGTTGAGCAGGTCGTCTCGGCCCTCGCCGAGCCCTGCGCTGCTCGCCCAGTCCTGTGCGGCAGTCACGGTCTCATCAGCCAACTCGTCGAGCGGTGCCGTGACAAGATCGAGACCGAGCAACCCGCCCTCGCGCGAGGCTCGCAGGGTGACTTCGATGACGGCGATGCGTTCGATGCCTGCGCGCACGAGGCGGGCGCGCAGGCCGCCTTCGTGTCGAACCTGCATGGGATCGGTCAGCAAGGCGTCAACGAACGACACGGCTTCCTCTTCTGCGAGAGCCGGGGCGATGATGAGTTGACCGACCTGCAGGGCGTGCAGGGCCTCCGCGAGTTGTGTGGCCTGGGAGAAGCCGGGGGCGATCGTCTCGTCGCCCATCCGGAAGCCGTGAGGGTCGACGACAAACCGGAGGGGGCCGAGAGAGCCGGCGACCACGTTCGAGCGCGCGGTGAATGCCGCAGCTGCTCGAGCGCGGATCGGGCTCGAGGGCGGGTACAGCCGCGCGGAATTCGCCGCGGAAGCGAGCAGGCGCAAGACCTCCTCCGCACGCGGGTGGTTCTCAGAACCCATCTCCCTCCTTGGCTCCAACGGACTACGGGCAGCGGGGGAGACCGCTGCCGCCGGGCCACAGTACCCCTCGACGTCCAGCGCGCCACATACTGCGGTTATCGGCTCGTTCGGTGTCGGTCTACACACCGCGAGCGGCCTGTTCTCGGGGGACGTGAAGCTGAGATCGCTGGCTCAAGGGGCGTGCGTCCGCTGACCGCTGGAGTCCGCGCGGGATCACCGGGCCGTCGACCTCTCGTTCACGGGCCGGGCCGCGCCCAGACGCCGAGCGCAAGCGTGACGGCCATCACAGAGCGATGCCCCTGAGACGCGTAGCGCCGGTCCAGACGGCCTGTCCCGGAGCCGATACAGACTCCACGTCCCGGAAGTATCCGGACCGGGAGCAACCGTGTCCCTGAAGACGGACGCCTACTACAGGGCCATCGCCGACGAGGTGCTCCGGAAGGCCGGTGTCACGGAGCCGCCGATCGACGTTTGGGCGGTCGCGGCCTGGCTCGGCGTACCGGTCCACATCGTGCGCCTGCCGGCGTTCTTCTCCGGCGCGGCCATTCGTGAGGCGGGCATGCCCGTGCTCGTTCTGAATGCCGCCGTCGAGGAATCGGGACGCCGAAGGCATCTCGCTCACCTCCTGGGCCACCTGCTCGTTGTGCTGGACGACCCGCAGGCAGGGTATCCGCGCGGTGCGTGTCTGGACCATCACCAGGCGGACGTCATCGCCGGCGAGCTTGTCTTGCCCTCCTGGATCGTCGCAGAGCAGGCTGCGAAGTGGTTCAATGACCATCGCTACCTCGCGCGGCTCTTCGGAGTGGGCGAAGCCGAGATGCTCACAAGGATGCGGCAGATCGGGCTTCTCAAGACGCATGGCCTGGTTTGGGACTACTGATTCCGCCGAAATGGATATCATCGGAATGTAGGCCCGCTACGTGCGTATTCCGCCCCAAGCCGATCACCCATTCCGCTCGAAGCCGATCACTGATTCCGCCCGAAGGCGATCACCTGTTCCACGGCAAGCCGATCACTGATTTCACGCGAAGCCGATCGCCTTTGGCTTCTGTGGCGGAATCGGGAGGCGCGTAGCAAGCGACGCATGGACCGGCCACGGCGACACTCGACTCGTCAGGGAAATACGACGAGGAGGGTGGCTGGTGGCCTACAGGAGAATGTCCATGCGAAAGACCAAAGACATCCTGCGACTCAAGCACGAGGCGGGGCTGTCGCACCGGATGACCGCCCGCGCCCTGGGCGTCGCGAACTCGACCGTCTCGGACGTCGCGCGCCGTCTTGAGATGGCCGGGCTCACGTGGGCTGAGGCCCGAGAGCTGTCAGACGAGAAGCTGGAGCGCGCGCTCTACCGCGATCCGTTCCGGTCTGTCCCCGACCCGGACGAGCCCGACTGGGCGCACGTGCGGGCCGAGCTCTCCAGAAAGCACGTGACCCTGCAGCTGCTGTGGTCCGAGTACCGGCAAGAGCACCCCGGCGGCTACGGCTACAGCTGGTTCTGCGAGCGGTTCCGGGCCTGGCGGGGACGGATCGACGTGGTGATGCGCCAGGAACACGCCTACGGGGAGAGGCTCTTCGTCGACTGGGCCGGCGACACGATCCCCGTGATCGAACCTTCCACCGGCGAGGCCTCTCCCGCCCACCTGTTCGTCGCGGTCATGGGAGCGAGCAGCTACCTGTACGCGGAGGCCTTCGCCTCCCAGGTCACGGCGGCCTTCCTTGCCGCCCACTGCCGGACCTTCGAGCACCTGGGCGGCGTGCCCGAGCTCGTGGTGTGCGACAACCTCAAGACCGGGGTCAGGAGATCCGACCGCTACGAACCGGTGCTGCACGCCCCCTACGCCGATCTTGCCGCCCACTACGGATGCGCCGTGCTGCCGGCCAGACCGCGAAAGCCGCGCGACAAGGCCAAGGCCGAGACCGGCGTGCAGGTCGCATACCGGCAGGTGCTGGCCCCCTTGAGGAACCGCGCCTTCTTCTCCCTCGCCGAGCTCAACGGGGCCATCGCCGCGCTCGTTCACGCGATCAACGCCCGGCCCTTCAAGAAGCTGCCGGGTTCGCGGGAGAGCGTGTTCCGCGAGTTCGAGGCGCCCCTCTTGCGCCCGCTGCCGGACGAGCCCTACTTCTACCGCACGCGCAAGAGCGCCCGCGTGCACATCGACTACCACGTCGAGCTCGACGGCCACTTCTACTCGGTCCCGCACGCCCTCGTGCGCGAGGAGGTGGAGCTGCTCTTCGACGAGCGCACCGTCGAGATCCTGCACAAGGGGGCGCGCGTGGCGCTCCATCCGCGCTCGGCCGCGAAGGGCGGGTCCACCACGACGCCCGGGCATATGCCGGACAAGCATCGGGCGTACGCCGAGTGGACGCCGGAGCGGATCGCATCTTGGGCGGCCAAGACGGGACCGGCGACGGCCGCGCTCACCGAGGCCGTCATGGCCTCCCGCCCGCACCCTGAGCTCGGATACCGCAGCTGCCTCGGGATCTTGCGCCTGGCGGACAGCTACGGGCCAGACAGGCTCGAGGCCGCGGCGCAGCGCGCCCTTTCCTGCGGCGCCCGTTCCTACCGCTCGGTGCGCTCAATCCTAGAGACCGGCCTCGATTCAGTCCCGCTCGCTCCCGCGCCCGCCCCAGCCGCCCCCGCCCACGAGAACGTGCGTGGGCCCGGCTACTACGCCTGAGAGGAAGAGTCCATGAACACGGCACGCACCATCGAGCGCCCCTGCGACCTGCGCCTGGGGCCGATGGCCGAGGCGTTCTCGGCCGAACTGGCGAGAACCGGAGATCCGGCGCTTTCGTTCGCGGAGAGGTTCTCTCTCATCGTCGAGCACCAATGGAACGCCCGGGAGGAGGCGCGGCTCGCGCGGCGGCTCAAGAGCGCGCAGCTCAAGTGCGACGCATCCATCGAAGAGGTCGACTTCCGCGCGAAGAGGGGGCTTGACCGCGACGTCTTGCTCGATCTCGCGGAGCTGTCGTTCATCCGCTGCTCCGGCAACGTCATCCTCACCGGCGCCACCGGGCTGGGCAAGACGTATCTGGCCTGTGCCCTGGCGGACAGGGCGTGCCGCCGCGGGTACAGCGCGGCCTACAAGCGAGTGCCGAAGCTCGCCTTCGAGCTGTCGCTCGCACGCGCCGACGGCACGTACCTGAAGCTCTTGGACAAGCTCGCGAAGGTTGACCTGCTCATCCTCGACGACTGGGGGCTCGTCACGGTCGAGGGGCAGGCCGCGAACGACCTCATGGACGTGATCGATGACCGCGCCGGCGTCCGTTCCACCATCGTCGGAAGCCAGCTGCCGGTCTCAGAGTGGCACCACCTGATCGCAGACCCGTCCATCGCCGACGCGCTGCTCGACCGCCTCGTGCACAGGGCGGTCAGGATCGAGCTGAAGGGGGGTTCGATGCGAAGAGAAGCGCCGAAACGCGTCGAGAAGTTGACCTGAAGCCGATCACCTCGTCAGGATGAACGGCAACACCGCGTCGCTTCGCTCCGACCGATCGGCTCGGCCTGGAATGACCGATCGGCTTGCGGCGGTACGGGTGATCGGCTTCACTGGAATCCGCAGCTACGAATGCGCCCGGTGTGCCCGAACGAGCACGACGCGGCAGTCGCGGTCACCAGCCAGCCGGTGCGCCAGCCGGTAGACGGGATGCGTGCAGGCGCCCGTGTCGGCGCACACCGGGCGCGCGCGACCAGGAGGTTCCATGCGCACCAACTACGCCGTAGGCGTGGACGTCGGCGGCACACGCATCGCGGTAGGTGTCGTCGAACGCAAGGGCCGCATCGTCAACGAGGTGAAGACCCTTACTCCCAAGAACGGGCCGTTCGCCATCGTAGACGCGATCATCGATCTGGCGAAAGAGGCTCAGTCCGGCGTTCATCCGAACGAGGTCGCGGGAATCGGGATCGGTCTGCCCGCCCAGATCGACTTCCTGCGGCAGTCGATCGAGTTCTGCACCAACCTGCCGCTTGCGGGCGTGGACGTCCGGGCACTGGTCATGACTCGCGCCAAACAGGAGGTGACTCTCGACAACGACGGCAATCTCGCCGCGCTCGGCGAGTACCGCTTCGGCGTGGGCAGCGGCTCACGGGACTTCCTCATGATCACGCTCGGTACGGGCGTGGGAGGCGGGATGTTCATCGACGGCCAGCCCTACCGGGGCTCGCGCGGGCTCGGCGGTGAGATCGGACACATGGTGGTGGATCTCGACGGCCCCGCGTGCCCGTGTGGAGGGACCGGCCATATCGAGGCGTTCCTCGGCCGGCCTGCGCTTGCGCGCAAAGGTCGTGAGGCGGCGCATACGCCCGAGGGGGCTGCGATACTCGCGGCCGCGGACGGACGGATCGACGACATCACCGCAGAGGTGGTGCTGGGCGCCGCGCTCGCCGGCGACCCGACCGCCCGCGAGATCATGCTCGACGCGGGCGAGGTCCTGGGCCGCGCCCTTGTCGGCCTCGTCAACCTTCTGAATCCGAAGCTCGTTGCCGTAGGTGGCGGGATCGGAGAGGCCGCCGACTTCCTCGTGGACAGAGCGAGAGAGGTCATCGACTCAGAGGCGCTTGCCGGACGGCGGGACGTGCGCGTGGTGCAGGCGGAACTCGGCAACGACGCGGGCGTCCTCGGTGCAGCGGCGCTCGCTTTCGACGAATACGATTCCCGGGAAGGACTGCACAGATGAGCCGGCCAGGGTCCTCGGCCCGGGCGGGCAAGCAGGCAGGGGCGCGGTCGCGACGCAAGGCGGCCGTCTACTTCGCTCCGATGCGGAGTGTGAAGAAGCAGTCGCTCGTGAAGCGTGCGGGAGTCTTGCTCGAGCGCGCCGGTCTTCCGGACGCGATCGCCGAGGACGATCTCGTGGCCGTGAAGCTCCATTTCGGCGAGGAAGGCAACACCGGCTTCGTGCAGCCGATCTTCCTGCGAGAAGTGGTCGCGCGTATCCGCTCGCACGGAGGCAAGCCGTTCCTCACCGATGCGAACACGCTCTACCGCGGCAAGCGGTTCAACGCGGTCGACCACCTGACCTGCGCGATCCACAACGGCTTCTCGTTCGCCACGGTGGACGCGCCGCTCATCATCGCCGATGGGCTCGACGGGCGTGACGCCGTCGACGTGCCCATCGAAGGCTTCAAGCACTTCGATGCGGTGCGCATCGGTTCGGTCGTCGTCCACGCCGACTCGCTCGTGGCGGTCACGCACGTCAAGGGCCACGAGGCCACGGGTTTCGGCGGGGTGATCAAGAACCTCGGGATGGGCCTCGGGTGCCGGAGCGCGAAGCAGCGCATGCACTCGGACTTCTCGCCCGACGTGATCGCCGAGAAGTGCACCGCGTGCAATCGCTGCGTCCAGTGGTGCCCGGTGGACGCCATCTCGCTCGGTCCCGACCGGGTCGCCGTTGTGGACTTCGAGCTGTGCTACGGGTGCGGCGAATGCGTCGCGTCGTGCCCCTACGGCGCCATCGCCGTGCAGTGGAAGACCACGCCGGATGCGATCCAGGAGAAGATGGTCGAACACGTCGCCGGCGCGCTCGCGGGCAAAGCGGGCAAGTCGGTCTTCCTGTCGTTTCTGACCAACGTGTCGCCGGACTGCGATTGCTGGTCGTTCTCGGACGCGAGCATCGTCCCGGACATCGGGGTACTCGCTTCGACCGACTTCGTGGCGATCGACCAGGCGGCCTACGATCTGGTTGCCCAGGCAAGTGGCGCCGAGGGCTCGCTGGGTGCGGGAGCGCTCGCCGGTGAAGACAAGTTCGAGGCCGTCACCGGCATCGACGGCACGATAGCGATGCGATACGCGGAGCAGATGGGACTCGGAACGCGTGACTACAAGCTCGTGACGGTGGAGTGAGCTGGCGCCCGGTAGCACGCGGGGCGAGTGCGCGTCCAGCATCGCCGCTACCGGGCGCGACAGGAGGCACCAGTGGACTTCCTCGGCATCATCAAAGGCGCATGGCGGGTGACGTGGCGCCACAAGACGCTCTGGGTGCTCGGCCTGTTCGCCGGCTCGTCGGGCGGGGGATATGCGAACTGGAGTACTCCGGGCTACCGCGTCGGTATCCAGGACACCGGCCGCTGGGGCACGCCGAATGCCGCTTGGTCCGAGCTGTCGGCGTTCGTGCACGACTGGGCGCCGGCCCTCGTCGCCGGGGCGGTTGCCCTGGCACTCATCGGACTGCTGTGGCTCGCGCTCTCCCTCGCAGCGCAGGCGGGGCTCGTCTGGGAGGTGGACGCTGCCGAGCGCGGAGGCACCGTTTCGGCGAGCGAGGGCTGGAACGTGGGGTTCCATCACTGGTGGAAGGTCCTGGCTGTCGGCGTCGTGTTGACACTTCCCATCGTGCTGTTCGTGCTTCTCGTGTTGGCGGCGGGAGCGGCGATTCTCCTGCCATTGATCCGCGGGGTTTCGTCTGCCGGTATCGATAGCGCCGCGGGCTGGGCCGGCATCGCCTGGCTCGTGGCACTGTTGATCGCGAGCGCGCCGCTCTTCATCGTGCTCGGGTTCGTGCTGGGCACGATGTACCTGCTCGCGGTCCGCTACCTCGTGATCGAGGGCCGGTCCCCGATCGATGCCATACGCGGCTCCTGGCAGGCGCTGCGCCACCGGTTCAAGGACGTGTTCCTGATGTGGCTCGTGACCATCGGGCTGGGGATCGGGTTCGGCATCGCCATAGCCGTCCCTGCGGCCGCGGTGGCCGCAGGGATCACCGTGACGGTGCTTCTCGGAGCATGGCCGGTCGCCGCTGTGCTCGGCCTCGGCCTCTTCGCCGCCGTGATGGTCGTCGGTGCGGCTTGGAACACCTACACCTCGGCACTGTGGACGATCTTCTTCAGGAAGCTGACCGGACGAGACGCCGGTCAGGGCCTCGTGGCCACGCCCGTGGGCTCGTCCTACGCGCCTGCACCCCCGCCGGCGTACGGGTCGGCCGGGTGTCCGCCGCCCGGTGGGTATCCGTCGGGCGACGAGTCAGCGCCGCCCGCGGGCCATGCGCCGCCTGCCGGGCCCGCAGGGGAAGCGCCGGGCGGGTCCGCGGTACCCGAGGTGCGGTAGCAGCCGATGTCCGGGCGACTTCGGGTCTGCGCGACGCCCATCGGCAATCTGGGAGACGTGACGCTTCGCGTGCTTGAGGCGCTTCGCGAGGCGGATGCCATCATCGCCGAGGACACGAGGATCACGCGTCGACTGCTCGCTCGCTACGAGATCTCGACACCACTCGAACGCTACGACGAGCACGTGGCGGAGCAACGCACACCCGAGCTGGTCGCTCGCATGGAGGAGGGACAGACGATCGCACTCGTGTCGGATGCCGGCACGCCGGGTGTCTCCGATCCCGGCGCCCGGCTCGTGGAAGCGTGTCTCGACGCGGGCATACGCGTGGAAGTCCTGCCGGGCCCCAGCGCCATCCTGGCGGCGCTCGTCGCGAGCGGGCTTCCGACGCACGCGTTCTACTTCGGCGGCTTCCTGCCGCGCAGGGCGCAGGACCGCGCCGAGACGTTGACAGCGATCGCGCGACTCGACGCAACCCTCGTCTTCTACGAGTCGCCGCGCAGGGCGGCGAGATCGCTGCAGTCGATCGCGGCCGCATTCCCCGGACGAACGGCGGCGCTCGCACGCGAGCTCACGAAGGTGCACGAGGAGGTCGTCCGCGGTCCGGCGGAGCAGGTCGCAGCCGAGGTGTCCGCTCGAGCCGAGCTCAAAGGGGAGGTCGTTCTGCTCGTGGGACCGCCGACGGACGCGGAGCGAGCGGTCGGGGTCGACGTCGAGGCACTGCGTCGGAGGATAGCGGAGTTCAGGGCACAAGGGCTGAGCGCGCGTGACGCGATCCGGCGCACGTCGGAAGAGAGCGGGGTCGCGCGCAATGTCGTGTACGACATCGCCCATGCCCGGGGCGAGCGGGCGAGCGGGCGTGCTACATCGTCTTGACGGTATTCACGCAGTCAGCGCAGACCGGGCGGTCCTTGACCACGTTGATGCCGTCCGTGCCCCCGCAGATGGTGCACACATCTCGATGCTTCTCCAGAATGATCCGGTCACCCTCGACGTAGATCGCCATGGGGTCCTTGACGTTGATGCCGAGGGTGCGCCGGAGCTCCATGGGGATGACGATCCTGCCCAGGTCATCCACGCGTCGCACGATACCCGTGTCGCGCATCACGGCCCCTCCTTCGCTGCACTCCGCGTTCCACTCCGACGGGACAGTTGGATTCTGAGTCTGATACCTTTAGATACCTGAAGACGAAGACCCCCCTTGCGTCCGATACGCTCGATACCCATCCTCACGGAGTCTGTAAACATATGGCTGGTCGCTCCTTCTACGTCACGACGCCCATCTACTACGTGAACTCGGTGCCGCACCTGGGTACCGCATATACGACGATCGCGGCCGACGCTCTCGCCCGCTACCGGAGGATGACGGGAGACGATGTCTTCTTCCTTACCGGTCTCGACGAGCACGGTCAGAAGGTCGCGCAGGCGGCCGAAGAACACGGGGTGTCACCGCAGGACTGGGTCGATTCCGTGGCGCCGGAGTTCCTCGAGACGTGGAAGCTACTGGGGATCAGCAACGACGATTTCATCCGCACCACCGAGGAGCGCCACGTCCTCGGCGCGCAGCGGTTCTTGCAGGTGCTACAGGACAATGGCGATCTCTACCAGGGTCACTACGAGGGATGGTACTGCGTTCCCGACGAAACGTACTGGGCAGAGGACCAGCTCGCCGAAGGCGGAGTCTGCCCCACGTGCGGGCGCTCCGTCGAGTTCCTCCGAGAGGACAACTGGTTCTTCAGGCTCTCGGCCTACGAGCAGCGGCTGCTCGAGCACTACGAGGCGCACCCGGAGTTCGTGCAGCCCGAGACGCGGCGCAACGAGGTTCTGTCGTTCGTGCGCGGAGGACTGAAGGACCTGTCCATATCGCGCACGACGTTCACGTGGGGGATCCCGCTCCCTTTCGATCCCGACCACGTCATGTACGTGTGGTTCGACGCGCTCCTCAACTACATCACAGCGATCGGGTACGGCGCCGACGGCACGCCCGGGTTCGCAGGAGAGCACGCCCGCTACTGGCCCGCGCAGTACCACTTCGTGGGCAAGGACATCATCCGGTTCCATTGCGTGATCTGGCCGGCGATGCTCATGGCCGCA
>CAYWCB010000009.1:0-16971 GCA_964456615.1 uncultured Eubacteriales bacterium
TGAACTTGGGCATCGCGACGTAGTCCTTGAAGCGGCCCGGCACCGGCTTCCAGATCGAGTGCACCGTACCGAGCGCGCCGTAGACGTCCTTGACGGAGTCGACGATGACTCTGAGCGCGATGAGGTCGTATATTTCGTTGAAGTCCTTCCCCTTGCGAGCCATCTTCTGGTAGATGCTGTACAGATGCTTCGGCCGCCCTCTGATGTCGGCCTCGATGCTGATCGCACGCAGTTCGGTCTGAAGCTGGTCGACGACCTGATGCAGATAGGTCTCCCGCGCTTCCCGGCTCTCGGCGACCATCCTTGCGACCTGGTGGAACTTGCTCGGCTCGAGGTAGTAGAAGGCCAGGTCCTCGAGCTCCCATTTGATGCTGGAGATGCCGAGCCGGTGTGCGAGCGGGGCGTATATCTCCATCGTCTCGATCGCCTTCTCGCGCCGCCGCTCCTCGGGCAGGGCCGCCAGCGTTCGCATATTGTGGAGACGGTCGGCGAGCTTGATAAGGATGACGCGGATGTCCTTGGCCATCGCGATCAGCATCTTGCGCATGTTCTGGCTCTGCTCTTCAGCCAGGGAGGCGAACTTGATCCTGCCGAGCTTGGTGACGCCGTCCACCAGGTCTGATACCTCGTCGCCGAAGCGAGCGCGGATGTCTGTGAGCGGCACCGACGAGTCCTCGACGACGTCGTGAAGGAGGGCGGCCGTCAGCGTCGCGCTGTCGAGGTGCAGCTCCGCGAGGATGAGGCAGACCTCGAGCGGGTGCCGGACGAAGGGCTCGCCCGACTTGCGCATCTGGCCCTCGTGGGCCGAGACCGCGAACGCGTACGCGTCCGCGAGTCCACTCAGATCCGCGCCAGGGTTGTACTCCTTGACCTGCGCTTCTATCTGTTCGAGCGTTGCAGGCATCGGCCCGCCGGTCCTTCCCGCTAGAGCTGTGTTGGCAGGATAGGACGGTTGAACCGCTCGAGCAACACGGGAGGCTCCACCGAGAGGACCCAGTCCTTGAACTCGGCGAACCCGGCGATCTCGTCGAGCCCTTCCGCGTAGCGCACCGACTGCGTCAGGTCCAGCTTCTCGTGTGGGGCCGGCAGCAGGGTGAGGCGGCGATAAGACCCATGACCCTCGCCCTCCACGAGACCCAGCTCGCGCAGGATGCCGAGGGCCGAGGAGACCCCTCGCTCGTCGAGCGCGAACTGCCGGCGGCGGCGCCGGGCACGCTCCACGAGCTCGGCGTTCGTGACCTCGAAACAATCGCCGGAGGCCGCCTGTTCGTCACGAAGAACGAGATAGAGTGCCGCGAGGTCGTCGCGCTCGGGCGCGAGGCTCGCGAGGATCGATTCGTTGATGCGCGCGTCCTTGCGCCCGAACAGCAGGTGCACGGTGGCTGCCGCGCCATCGCGACCCGCGCGTCCGGACATCTGGTTGAACTCGACCTCTCCGAAGGGCATGTGGTAGTGCACGACGTGCCGGATGTCCGGGATGTTCACACCTTCGCCGAACGCGCTCGTCGCGACGACTGCAGTCACCTCACCGGCACGGAACGCGTTCTCTATCGCCATGCGCGCCTCCCGGGACAGACCCCCGTTGTAGAAGGCCGTCCTCGCGGCGACGGCCGAAACGCGCTTGCGCAACCGCCGCGCGAGCCGGACCGACTGTTCTCGCGAGTTGACGTAGACGACCATCTTGGCGCCGCTCGCCGCTAGGGAGCAGACGTAGGCCTCCTTGTCGAAGCGATCGCGCGCGTCCTCGATACGCAGGTTGTCGCGCACCGTCGGGTCGGCCACGACCCTCTCCACGCCGAGAACGGCCCGTATCGCCTGCGCGGTCTCGTCTCCCGCGGTCGCGCTCGCCGCGAGCACGACCGGATCGCCCAGTATCTCGAGCGCGCGACCGAGCCGCGCGTAGGCGGGCCGGTGCCCGGCACGAGCCATCCCCACGTGATGCGCCTCATCCACGACGACAAAGCCCGCCCGTCCGGTCTGGGCGAAGCGTGACGCGTGATGATCGAGGAACTCGGGAGTGGTGAGCACGACGTCGAGCGTTCCGTTGGTCAGCGCGGAGAAGGCCTCGTCGCGGGCCGAAGGCGATGACTCTCCTGTAAGGGTCCGCACCGCCACACCGGCCTCGGCGAAGGCCTCCTCCAGATGGAACGCTTGATCCGACACGAGCGCGCGCAGCGGGTAGACGAACACTGATGCGACGCCGTCACGCAGGGCCACCCGCGCTGCGTGGAGATGGAACACGACCGACTTGCCCCGTCCGGTCGCCATGACCAGAAGCGTGCTGGCGTCCTGGGCGAGGTGCGCCAGCGCCTGCGCCTGCGCCGCATGGAGCCGCCTGTCACCCAGGAACAACCGAGTGAGCTTCCCGTCGAGTTCCGCCGCGGTCATGGACGCGAGCTCGACGCGCCTGGCCGCCCGCCTTTCTGCAACGGCAACGGCGCCCTCGTCGGCTCCGCGCCGGGACACGAGGACGTTGACGCCAAGGCTCCGGCCCTCGTCCCCACCGGTCACCTCGGTCACCTCGACGTCGTAGGACTGTCCCGCGTCGATGACCGGCGCCAGCGCGGCGGCAAGTCTGCGGTTGAAGAAGCCGACCTGGTCTCCGAAGGGGTCGAAGAGCGCCACGGCGTTGGGGTCGTGCTCGTTGGCGGGCTGCCGATCGAGTCTGAGCGGGGTACCGGGAGAGAGGCGGGACAGCACGTCCTGTCGGCCCTCGAACGTGACCCCGGCAAGCTTCGTGTGGAACGACTCGGCGTCTCCGATCCCCGCGTACTCCTCGCGCGCGATGATCTCATCTGCACGCGAGAAGAGGTCCTCGATCAGGAGAGCGACGGGTGTTTCAGCAGGCCTCTCGGATGGCCTTAGGTCCCGCACTACAAGCTGCACGCGACGTCGGCCACGCCACTCGTCCGCCTGGACCTCGTAGGCGAGATCGACTGCGGCCTCTCTCGTCGAGAACGCTTCGATGTCAGGGCATCGGAACGCTATGGCTGGTACCGACGTGCCGCCGTCGAAGGCGGTGAAGCGGAGGTGGTTGCCGATCCTCCCCACGCGCTGCCGCCCGTTCATGAACACCGACCGTGTGACGAGGAGCGGGCGCGGGTTCGCCGGCCCGTGAGGTGCGAGCCGCCTCAGTTCCTCGGCAAGCTCGACCGCGACATCCTCGAGCTCGACCTCGACATCATAGGCGGTCTCGACCAAGAACGCGTCAGCGGGCAGCGCGTCGAAGACCGCAAGCAGATCGGACTTGAAGCGTTCGAGTGACGCCGCCGGCAGGGCGCAGCCCACCGCCGCCGCGTGGCCCCCGAACCGGGTGAGCGATCCGCTGGCCAGCGACAGAGCGCTGAACAAGTCGACGGACCCCGCCGTGCGCCCGGAACCCCGGGCCTCGTCGTCCACGACAGTGAAGAGGAACGTGGGCACGCCGTAGGTCGACGCCATCCGCGATGCGACGATCCCCTTGACGCCTTCGTGCCAGCCCTCCCCCGACAGCACGAGCGCCCGCTCCCCGCCGTAGACGCGCTCGGCCTGTGCGAGCGCCGCCTCGACGAGTTCCTGCTCCGTGGCCTGCCGTGACCGGTTGAGCTCGTCGAGGCGGACCGCAAGACGCTCGGCACGCGCCGGGTCGTCGGTCAAGAGCAGCTCGAGCGAATCGTCAGGATCCCCCATGCGTCCGGCCGCGTTGATCCGCGGGGCGAGAGCGTACGCGATGCTCTCGGCGTCGATCGAGTCGAGCGGCACGTTCGCAGCGGACGCGAGGGCCGCAACCCCGATCCGGGGCGAGCGGCGCATGGCCTGCACGCCGGCGCTCACCAGCGCACGGTTCTCACCGACGAGCGGGACGATGTCGGCCACGGTCCCGAGCGCGGTCAGATCGACGAGGCCCCGCCACACCTCCGGGTTTCCGACGCGATCGCCGACCTCCTGCACGAGCTTGAGCGCGACCCCCGCGCCGGCGAGGGCGTACGACGGGCATGCAGGATCGAGCTTCGGGTTGGCGACGGGCACACCGGAAGGACGGCGGTCACCCGGCTCGTGATGGTCCGTCACGACGCACGCCACACCAAGGGACCTGAGTGTCTCGACCTCTGCCGAGGCTGCGATACCGCAGTCCACGGTGATGACGAGCGAGGGTTCGAGAGTGAGCACCCGGGCGAGCGCTGCATCGGACAGGCCGTACCCTTCCTGGAACCGGTGCGGCACGATGGCCCGCACGTCGGCGCCCATCTCCCGCAGACCGAGCACGCCCACCGCCGCCGCTGCGATCCCGTCGAGGTCGAAGTCGCCGAACACGACGATGCGCTCGCCTGAGGCGAGCGCATCCGCGACCCGCTGGGCTGCGACATCCATCCCCGGGATGAGCGAGGGGTCGAGCCAGTCCCGGTCCAGATCCGGCGTCAGGAAGCGCCCAGCGGACGCGGCGTCCGCTATGCCCCGGCACGCAAGGACCCGCGCGGTGACGTCCGACAGCCCGGTCGCTTGCGCGAGTTCCCGCACGAGCGAGGGGTCGGCAGGCGAAAGCCGCCACCGACTCTCCTCGCGCGGAGCCATAGACGTCCACATGGTCTCATCCTAGACAACGGGGCCGACACGCGCTTGCCGGCCCCGGGTGTTCAACACGCGATCGAGAGCGAGGCGGCTACGACGCCGCCGCGTACTTCTTCTTGAGAGCCTTGAACTTCGGCTCCTGCTCCTTCCAGAGTACGTAGATCCGAGAGGCGACGCCGAACGAGGAGTACGTTCCCACGCCGATGCCGATGACGAGCGCGAACGCGAAGTCCTTGAGCGTCGCGCCCCCGAAGAACAGCATCGTCAGCGGCGGAATGACCGACGTCGTCGAGGTGTTGATCGAGCGCATGAACACCTGGTTCATCGAGTCGTTCGCCATCTGGTGGAACGTGGTCCTGCTCAGCGTCGCCGAGTTCTCCTTGATGCGGTGGAACACGACCACAGTGTCGTAGAGCGAGTACCCCATGATCGTCAGAAGCGCCGCGATGGTGTTCGGGGTGACTTCGCGGCCGACGAGGGCGTATATGCCGAGGACGATCAGGATGTCGTGGATGAGCGCGAGCACGGCGGTCACCGACATCTTGTACTCGAACCGCGCGGAGATGTAGAGCAGGATCGCGCCGATCGAGAGCACCAGCGCCAGCAACGCGGCGTTGGTCACGCTCCTGCCCCACCCGGGACCGATCGTCGTCACCTCCCCGGACTCGGCCGGGAGCTTCAACTCCGTGCGGACAGCGACCCACACGTTGTTCGCCTTCGCAGGATCCGATTCGAGCGTGCGGATGATGAAGCCGTCGTCCTCGGTGGCCTGGATGCTCTGGGCGGTGACGCCCTGCGCGGAGAACGCTCTGCGGATTCCCGACTCCGTCACGCCCACCGCGCCCGTGACGTTGACGACCGTGCCCCCCTTGAACTCGATGCCGAACTCAAGACCTCGGACCACGAGCGCACCGATGCTCACAACGACGAGCACGGCCGAGATCACGAAGAAGATCTTGCGAAGCCCGAAGAAGTCGATGTGGAACCTAGGCATTGGCCTCGCCCCGCTTCAGGCCGAAGAACCCGGGGGCCTTGGTCATCGCACCCTCCGAGAGCAGGATGATGAGCGGTCTCTTGATGAGCAGCATCATGATGACGTCGCACATGATGCCGAGCATGAGTGTGAGCGCGAACCCCCGGACCGGACCGATGGCCACGAGATACAGGACCAATGCCGATACGAGTGTCACGAGGTCCGCATCGATGCTCGTACCGATCGCGTGGCGCGTGGAGCTCACGGCCGCGCTCCGGATGGTCTTCCCCATCCAGACCTCCTCGCGCAGGCGTTCGTTGATGAGGATCGAGGAGTCCGCCGCAAGTCCGATCGTGAGCACGACGCCCGCGATGCCCGGCAGGGACAGCGCGAACCAGCCGAACGTGGACAACAGCGCGAGCAGACCGAGGAAGATCGAAGCGAAGCCCAGGATGGACAGCCAGCTCAATAGGCCGAGGCCACGATAGAAGAAGAGCAGGTAGATGGCTACAAGAGCGACCCCCGCCAGAGCTGCGAGGACTCCGGCCCTGAGCGACTGCTGTCCCAGAGTCGGCCCGACGACCCGCGAGTCCGAGAACTTGAGGGTGACCGGGAGCGCGCCGGTCTCGAGCACGGTCTTGAGGTTCTTCGCCTCGGCGGGTGTGAAGTCCCCGCTGATCTGCGTTTGCCCGTCGGTGATCGGCTCGTTCACCGTCGGCGCGGACTGCACCTTGCCGTCCAGGACGACGGCCACCTGCTTGCCCACGTGCGACGTGGTGTAATCACCCCACGTGTCGCGTCCCTTGTTATTCATCGACACGTTGACCACGATCTTGTTCGTCGTGGGGTCCGTGCCCACGCTCGCGTTCGTGACGACCTCGCCCGTCATGAGCGGCGTGTACGTGCCCGGCACGAGGACGACGTCCTGCCGTCCTTCCTGGATTGCGGCGACCGTCGCCGTATCGGCGATCGTCTCGACGTCGACGAACTCGAGCTGGCCGGTGGATCCGAGCACGTTCAGCGCCTCTTCGGCGTTCTTGATGCCGGGCAATTGGACCAGTATCGAGTCGTTGCCCTGCTTCTGTATCGATGCGTCGGACGCGCCGAGCTTGTTCACGCGGTTGTTGACGATGAGCTCGGCACGATTCATCACTGCGGCAGTGACCGCAGTGGTCGTGGTCTCTTGCGCCGTCAGGATGACCGAGAGACCGCCCTGGATGTCGAGACCCTGCGTGATCTTCGCATCGGGGGGCCAGAACAACGCCCACGATCCGACGACCAACACCAGACCGACCACGAGGGCGATCACAGCCTTCTGCTTCTGATCCATTCCCAAGCCTTCCTAGCGTAGTGCGTGCTGTGAAACCCCTCCGCGGGGCGTCGATCCATGCTCCTGGCTCTGCGACGAATGTGGCGATAGCCCTGTTCCATGGAGCGTTTCGGGGGCTATGTGGCCCGCCCACGACGTGAACCGGCCGTGGCGGGCCGGCTCACTCATCCATCGGCTCCTCGGGAGATGGACCGCCCGAGAACGACTCGACGATCTGAGACATGGCGCCACGCGCGAACTCGACGTCGACGCCTTCCGCGATGCGTAGCGTCACCGTATCGGCGTCCATCGATGTGACCGTGCCGAAGATGCCGCTCACGGTCGTGACCCGGTCGCCGACCTTCAGCGTCGACTGCAACTCGCGCTGCTGCCGCTGCCGCTGCTGCTGCGGCCGGATGATGAGCAAGTAGAAAGCGATCGCCAGAAGGGCGAAGTACAGAAGCAGGCTCGATTGTCCTTCCCCGAACACGACTACCTCCACGACGCAATACCGACGGCGCCACCCGAGCGAGCGCCGAGCCAACGGAACATGATAGCAACTTTTTCGCGCGTTTCGCGGCTGACCGACAGAAATGGCGGCCTCGCAGCGTGACTCGCACCCCGGCGCGTCGACTCACTCAGTAGTCTGCAGCCGCCGGACTGCTCATCCAAGCGTCCAAGAACGCGCCGTAGCGTCCCTCATCGATCGCCGCACCGGCCCGCGCGGTCAGATCGAGCAGGTAGTGCAGATTGTGAATCGAGAGCAGGATTCCGCCGAGCATCTCCTTCGACGTCACGAGATGCCGCAGGTAGGCCCTGGAGTACCCCGCGCAGGTCGGACAGGTGCATGCGGCGTCGAGCGGAGCGGTGTCCTTGGCGTAGCGGGCGTTCCTCAGGTTCATGCGCCCGCTCGACGAGAAGGCGGTGGCAAGCCGGGCGGTGCGCGTCGGCAACACGCAATCGAACATGTCCACGCCGAGGCCTATCGCCTGCAGTAGCGAGGTCGGATTGCCCACGCCCATGAGGTAGCGCGGTCTGTCTTCCGGCAACGCCGCAGCCACCGGCTCCAGGGACTGGAGCATCTCGTCGTGCGGCTCTCCCACCGAGTACCCGCCGATGGCGTAGCCGGCGAAGCCGACCTCGCACAGCCGCTCGACGCTCTCCCTGCGCAGGTGCGGGTACACGCCTCCCTGCACGATACCGAAGAGCGCCTGGTCATCGCGCGTTTGTGCCCGCTTCGCCCGCTGCGCCCAGTCGGCGCTCCTTCGGACTGCGCGGGCGACTATCTGCTCCTCGGCGGGGTAGGGCGGGCATTCATCGAGCTGCATGATGATGTCCGCGCCGAGCGCTTCTTGTAGCGCCACGTTCTCCTCCGGCGTCCAGGAGTGCCAGACGCCGTCCACGATCGAACGGAACGACACGCCCTCGTCACTCGGCTTGAACGTCCCCGAGAGACTGTAGACCTGGAAGCCGCCCGAGTCGGTCAGGATCGGTCGGTCCCAGTTCATGAAAGCGTGCAATCCGCCGACGTCGCGGATCACCTCGGCGCCGGGGCGCAGGTGGAGGTGGTAGGCATTGGCGAGCACCATCTGCGCGCCGATGGCCCGGAGCTGGTCCGGAAGCACGCCCTTCACGGTGGCCCGCGTGCCTACCGGCATGAAGACCGGCGTCTCCACCGCGCCGTGGGGCGTGTTCAGACGGCCTCGGCGAGCCGCTGTCGCGCGGTCGCTGGCCAGGAGTTCGAAGCCGAACGGAGGCATGCGAGCGATTCTAGCATCGGCGCAGGCAGTAGCCGGAATGCCGACCACCTGTGCACAGACCCGTCCACCGCTCGCGGCTGCCGGCGGCACCAAGATAACGCGACCCCGACGCTGGAGTAGACTTTGCGTGAACCCGCACGAAAGCAGCCGCGTCCAAAGGAAGAGCATGCAGGCCATGCGGCCCGACGACACAGCGCTCGTCACGCGCGCCCGAGAGGGCGACGTGGATGCGTTCGAAGAGCTCGTACGCATCCACTTGGGGGCGGTCTACGGCCATGCCCTGCGCTTCTTTGGCAGCCCCGACCCGGCCGAGGACGTCGTGCAAGAGGTATTCATCAAGGTCTTCCGCTCGATCGGCTCGTTCGACGGAGCCTCGGCGTTTTCCACGTGGCTGTATCGCATCACGCGGAACACCTGCCTCGATGCGCTTCGATCGGCCAAACACCGGCCCCAGCCGATCGATCCCGCCGACGTGCCGCTCGTGAGATCGGGAGACCTCGCGGACGAAGTCGTCCTGTCCGCCAGCGTCGAAGCCGCGGTGGCCCAGCTCCCTCAGGAGGATCGCGACGCGCTGAACGCGGTGACCCTGTTCGGCTTGAGCTACGCAGAGGCCGCAGAGATCATCGGTGTCCCGGTCGGTACCGTGAAGTCGCGCGTGTTCAGAGCACGACGCTTCCTCGTCAGCCAGCTCGAACTCGACGGGGGTGGCTTCTAGTGGAATGCAGCATGGTGCAGCAGCTCCTCTCCGAGGCCGTCGACCGCGAGCCGGTCAGACCCGAGCTCCTCGCCGAGGCCCGCGCTCATTGCCGCGAGTGCCCCGAGTGCGCCCGCTTCGTCCGTGGTCTCGCGCTCGTGGAGCGCGCCGAGCCACCCGCTCCCTCCGCCGCCCTCTACGGGCGGGTAGTGGATGCTGTCGCGGCAGAACGTGAGGCGCTTCTCTCGCAACGCGCCGACGAGGTCATGTCGGTGGGCTTGCCGGGCGCCGCAGCCGCTGTGGACGAAGCCATCTCGGCCTCCGTCTCTGAGACCGAGCTCAAGACAGCCGAACCCGTATCGGAGACCGTCGGGATGCGGACCGCCCGCCGGCGGCGACGCCGCGACCCGTGGAGGACCGCGGCATGGCTCGGGGCCGCAGCGGTCGTATTGGTAGCGGTCGGGTTCGCGGCGGTCCTGAGCACTCGAGATGCGGCACAGCGTCCCGCGACGTCCTCGCAAGACGCATTCGTGAACCAAGAAGGCACTCCGGAACGCAATGCCGCCAGATCAATGCCCGGGGATGCCCGGCCGGGCGAGGAGAAGGCATCGGGCACCGCGGAGCGTGCGGCCGCGCCGGAGCCCGCGCCCGCGGCGCCTGACTTCATCACCGTGAACGGTGTGGCCTACCGCTCGGTCGAGACCTCCGGGATCGACGAGTCGGAGCTCACCGCCGCAGGATCGACGAGCACCTCGCTCGACACCAAAGACCGGCCGAAGACCTACACCGTCCACGCGATTCCCACCACGGGTCGCGTGGCGATCCTTACCGACACCGAAACGCTCACATTCGACGTCGTGACGCGACGACTCGGCGACAAGACCTACATGCTGACGTCCAGGCCGATCGAACGCTTCGGGACCTGGCCGTCCCTTCCATCAGGCTTCACGCAGCCGACGACGGCCGACGGAGCGCCGACGTTCGTGGAGGAAGAGAAGGACGCCCTGGGTGTCCAGGTCTACATCCGCCCGGGGATCCCGATCGAGAACGGTTTCGCCGTCGCTCCGGGGACACCATCGAGTGATCCCGCGCAGGGCAACCCCAACTGGACGTGGTGGTCGACGTCCGCCGAGTAGTCCCACTGACCACCGCCATACGCTGGCCAGCCTGGCTCCACAGCCGGTCTCGCCCTTCAGAGGATGAGCATCGCGTCGCCGAACGACAGGAAGCGGTAGCCCTCCTCCAGCGCCGTGTGGTACGCGCGGAGCACCAGGTCGCGCCCCGCAAACGCGCTGACCATCATCAGCAACGTCGACCGCGGCATGTGGAAGTTCGTGACCATCGCGTCCACCGCCGAGAACCGGAAGCCGGGAAGGATGAACAGGTCCGTGGTCGCCTCTCGCGCGATCACCTGCCCCGAGTCGGCGTCGACCGCGCTCTCCAAGGCACGGACGGTCGTGGTGCCGACGGCGACGACACGCCCACCGCGATCCCTCGCCTCCGAGATCTGCTCGGCCACCGTCTCCGACACTCGGAAGTGCTCCTGGTGCATGCGGTGGTCCGTCGGCAGGTCCTCGGCGACCGGCCTGAACGTGTCGAGACCGACGTCCAGCTCGACGCTGGCGATCTCCACGCCTTGGGCGCGCACCTTCTCGAGCAGCTCGTGAGTGAAGTGCAGTCCAGCGGTCGGCGCGGCAGCGCTGCGCTCGTCCTTCGCGTACACCGTCTGGTACAGCGACGTGTCGACGAGCGGCCGTGTGATGTAGGGCGGAAGGGGCATCTCCCCGACACGATGCACCGCATCCAGGAATGAGCCGCTTCGGGTCGAGAACTTGATGAGCCGACCACCGATCTCTTCGATCGTGTCCACAACGAAGCCCGTGAGCTCGCCGGCTCCGAAGACGATGTGCGCGCCGGGGTTGAAGCGGCGTGCCGGCTTCACCAGGCACTCCCACGTGTCGTCGTAGCGCTCGCGCAGGAGGAGCACTTCCACGGCTCCCCCTGTCTCGCCCTTCTCCCCCTTGAGCCTCGCCGGGATGACGCGCGTGTCGTTCACGACGAGCACGTCGCCCGCCCGCAGCAGGTCCGGGAGGTCCGTGAAGCGGCAGTGGTCCATCTGCCCGCTCACGCGGTCCAGCACGAGCAGCCTGCACGAGTCCCGCGGCACCGCAGGTGTCTGAGCTATCGCGCCGCTCGGCAGGTCGTAGTCGAAGTCGTCCGTGCGAAGCCGCCCTCGTGAGGTGCTAGGCATCGACGGCAGTCCTCCTTCCGGCGGGCGCCGCGCCCTCGCGTACGCCGTCCTGTGCAGTGCGCGTGGTGCGCCGCGCGCGCCGGGCCGCCCGCCTGGCCTCGGCTTCTCGCTTCGAGAACAGGCATCCGCAGTAGTCCTGCCGGTACAACCCCAGCTCGCGCGCTCGCCCGGTCGCCGACGGGTAGCGCCCACGGAAGTCCCTGTGCAGGTATGTGAGCCCCTCGGCGGCTGCCGCCTCTTCCCCGGCCTCGCGGATGGCCGCTGCGCTCTGGTGGGGGCTGACCGTAAGTGTCGTCGCGAGCGCCTCGATACCGTGCTCTGCGGCCCATCTCGCGGTCATCTTGAGGCGGACGCGGTAGCAGGCCGCGCAGCGCGCGGGCTGGTCGTCCTCGAGGCCGGCGACCGCCGCCCTCCAGCGGTCGGGGTCGTATGGGAGCTCGACCACGCGCACGTCGATCCTTGACGCGTAGGTCTTGAGCGCTTCTCGCCTGCGCACGCACTCGTCCTCGGGGGCGATGTTCGGGTTGGCGAAGACCACGACCACGTCGTCCTCGGCGGCGAGGCTCTCGAGCGGTTCGATCAGGCAGGGAGCGCAGCATGTGTGAAGCGCTATCGTCATGCGGCGATTCTACACTCCGTCGGGCGCCGAGTGCCTCGAACTCCAGACCTTGATCCCGACCCGGTGCGCTGGCACTTCCGTCGAGTGGCACATGCCGGACGAAGAGAGGGGCGGCCCTGTCGGGACCGCCCCTTCCTGGTTCGATTCGGTGCGAGGTCTATGCCTTGCGCACGTTGCTCGCCTGGAGCTTGCCGTTCTGGCCCGTGGTCACCTCGAAGACCACGGCCTGGCCCTCGTCGAGGGTCTTGAAGCCCTCCATGTTGATCTCGGAGAAGTGGACGAAGAGGTCCTCGCCGTCCTCACGAGAGATGAAGCCGTAGCCCTTGTCCGGATTGAACCACTTGACGGTACCCTCAGCCATGCCAAACCATCCTTCCGCCCCCACCGCGTGGGGAAACGTTCGTGCGACGCGCTTGTCCCCCTGCGGTTTGCGTGGCCCCCGTGTGGAACCCCGTGCCGTCGTGCAGACAAACCTGTCGCGATCCCGGGCCCGAATGGCCCGCCGACGGAAGATTGTACCCGCCCCGAGCCGAGAGCCGCAACACCACCGCACCGGCGGAGCCGCCGCCGGAGCCGCTACGAGCAGTCCGGACGCTGTGCGGCGATCGCCGACGGCAGGCCTCGAGCACGCGGCGAGGGGCGCGAGCGCGTGTCAGCCCTTCACTATCCCGAGCAGCGACTTGAACTCGTCCGTGCCGGCTCGCGCGACCATCTCGTACATCACCGACTCGGAGGTCGTGACCACCACGCCTGCCGCGCGCAGGCGGTCCAGGGCGAGCTCGTGCATGCTGCGATCCCGAGAGCAACAGGCGTCTGCCACTACCTGGACTGAGTATCCGCGAGAGGTCAGGTCGAGCGCTGTCTGTGTGATGCAGATATGGGTCTCCATGCCCGCAAGGACGACCTGCGAGCGGTCGCGCGCGTTCAACGCATCCAAGAACTCCTGCTCGGCACACGCGCAGAAGGCCGTCTTGTCCACTCCCACGACGGTCGCACCCTCTTCGGCGACTGCGAGGACGGCCGCTTCGAGCTCCGGCTCAGTCGGACCGAGCCCCTGAGGATACTGGCGCGTGATGATGATCGGGGCCCCGACGAGCGCGAAGGTGCGCGTGAGACGCACGGATGCTGCGAGGACCCGCTCCCTGGCGTCCATCGCCGCGGACAGCCGCTCCTGCATATCGACGAGCACGAGTACTGCATCCTCGCGTCTGGCGAGCGTGCTGTTCCGGTCGTCCATCTCGGCCTCCAAACGGCAGGGTGTGATGCATTCTAGCTGAACTGCGCCGGTCCTCCGTGACTCCGCGCGGCCGACAGCCGGGTATAAGAACGCGATGACCGGCGACCGCGGGAGAAGGTCCGGACGATCTTCAGCCCGCTGCACGCACGAAGGAGGACCTGATGAGCGACGCGCCGATCCTCGGCCCTTTGAACCGAGTCACGGACCTCGAGGCCGCTGACGACTTCCAGAAGAAGCACACTCCATACATCGTCGCCGATCGCGTGGGCGACACCGTGAAGGTCACCGTGAAGGTCGGCCACCACGTCCCGCATCCGAACCAGCCGGATCACTTCATCGAGTGGATCACGCTGTACGTGGGCGACTCGCCCATAGCGCGGTTCGATCTCTCGCCGGTAGCAGTCGATCCCGAGGTGACCGCAGTCGTGCGGCTCGACGCCGGCACCGTGATCACGGCGGTGGAGCACTGCAACCTTCACGGCCTGTGGGCGAGCGACGCAGTGGTCTGAGCGTGCGCGGCGGTCTGAGCGTGCCGAGCGGTTGCCCCCGAGCGCTCCTGTGACCTGACCGCTCCTACCTGCCGAACAGGCCCGAGTACTCGGCCGAGCCCAGCACGTGGCCGTCGATACTCGCGTTGAACTCGCTCAGCGTGCGAGTACCGGGGTCCGGAGCGTCGACATCGAGTGCGTACAGCCTGGCCTCGTATTCGTGCTTGCCCGTCCCGGCCGGCGGCTGCGGTCCCCCGTAGCCAGGCTGCCCCCACGTGTTCGGGTGCTCGACCGCGCCCTCCGGCATCGCGCGCCCGGAGGCACCGCGAGCGAGCGAGGTCACAGTGGGTGGAATGGCCGTCACCATCCAGTGGATCCACGAGCGTGCGACCGGGTCGACGTCGACGACGACGAGCGCCAAGGACCGCGTGTCATCGGGGACGCCGCTCCACTCGTAGGGAATCGAGACATTCTGACCGCCCGAGACGCCGGTGTTCGCGTACTCGACCGGTATGAGGCCCCCTTCTTCGAAGGCCGGAGACGACAGAGCGAGCATCGTTGCCCCCTTCTCAGGTGCACCGGACGATGCGGCCAGAGGCGTGGCCTCGTCTGCACGGGGCTGACACGCCGACACGCAGGCGCAGAGCGTGAGCGCCAGCGCAGCTGCGATCGACCGACTCAGGCGCCAGGACACACCCATCTCAACCCTCCCGTATGTTGTGTCTACCCATGAGTAGAAGATGAGGCGGCTCCGGCTCGCCGCCGGAGCGATGCGCTACCGGCTGTCCGGCGGGGGCCGATCGTCCCCGCCGTGTTCGTGCTGCACGTCATCCGGAACCTCGACCAGCACGTCTTCGAGCTCTCGTGCCTCGATTCCCGCAGCCTCGCGCACGGCCTCCGCACGCGCCATGTCGAGGTCGGCCTCGGCGTCGCGGCGCATCTGCAACAGCACCCGCGCGCGCGCGTCGAGAGCGTCGGCGAGCATCCGGGCGCGGTGTACGTCCAGAGCGCCCCCGATGCCGAGGTAGGCGACGAGTCCCTCGGGCGTCAGCCGCAGGGCGAGCGCAGGGTCGGTGTCGAGCGCCAGTCCGATCGCTCTCTCTGTCAGGTCGAGCGCTTCAGCCTCGTGCCCGAGACGCAACGACTCGAGGGCCCGACGGATCGCCTGCCCCCACAGAGCGATGATCCGCAAGATGTAGTCCTGCTCGTACACGAGCGAGCCACGCTCCCAGATCGGCGCGGTAGGCGGCGCAGTCGCACTAGAACAGTCCGGGCTGACCTTCTCCCGTTCGCCCGCCGGCGCCTGCCCCCGGCGTCTGGAGCCCCAGGTGTTCGAACGCCCTCGGCGTCGCCTGGCGGCCCTTCGGCGTGCGTTCCAGGAAGCCGAGCTGGAGCAGGAACGGCTCGTAGACATCCTCGAGCGTGTCGGCCTCCTCGCTCACCGCATTCGCAAGTGTGTTCAGCCCAACCGGCCGGCCGCCGAACTTCACGGCAAGCGTCTCGAGGATCTGCACGTCCATGCGATCGAGACCGAGGTGGTCGACCTCGAAGAACGCCAGCGCCTCAGCCGCGACGTCCTCTGTGATGCGCCCGTCTCGGCGTACCTGTGCGTAGTCGCGCACGCGCCTGAGCAGCCGGTTCGCGAGTCGCGGTGTCCCGCGGGAGCGGCGCGCGATCTCGGCGGCACCACCCCCGTCGATCTCGACGCCGAGGATGCCGGCCGAGCGCACGACGATGGCTTGCAGCTCCTGCGCGTCGTAGTAGTCGAGCCGGAACGCCATGCCGAAGCGATCGCGCAGGGGGCCTGTGAGCAGCCCGGTGCGCGTCGTCGCGCCGATGAGCGTGAAGCGCGGGAGGTCGAGCCGAAGCGAGCGTGCCGCCGGTCCCTTCCCTATGACGATGTCGAGCGTGAAGTCCTCCATGGCCGGGTAGAGCACTTCCTCGACGGCGCGGTTGAGTCGGTGGATCTCGTCGATGAACAGCACGTCTCGCTCGTCGAGGTTCGTGAGGATGGCTGCCAGGTCCCCGGAACGTTCGATGGCCGGGCCGCTCGTGGTCTTGATGGCGACGTCGAGTTCGTTGGCGACGACGTTCGCCAGCGTCGTCTTGCCGAGTCCCGGAGGGCCCGAGAGCAACATATGGTCGAGGGATTCGTTGCGCCCGCGCGCGGCTTCTATGAGTACCGACAGGTTCTCCTTGACGCGCGTCTGGCCGAGGTACTCCGAGAAGCCCCTCGGCCTCAGATTGCGGTCGATCTCGAGATCGTCCTCGGTGTACTCCGCCGAGACGAGGCGTTCGGCCTCGTCGCCCGCGCCCGCGCCGGCGCCGCTGCCGCCTGGACCGGTTCCTCCGTCGCTCGGATCCCACACGGTACTCACACGCCACCTCCGAGCCGTCGCAGCGCGTGCTTGAGCAGCGCTTGCGTGTCAGCCGCGGCCCCTTCGTAGCCCTTCAGCGCATTGGCGACCTCCGCAGAGGAGAAGCCCATGCCGAGCAGGGCCTGCGTGGCCTCCGCGGCGATATCGGCGCTCGCAGCACCGGCATCGGGCGCTTCAGCGAGGTCCGGCAGCCCCAGCCTGTCCTTCAGGTCGAGGATGATGCGCTGCGCGGTCTTCTTCCCGATGCCCGGGACCGACGCGATGAGCGTTGCGTCCTCGCGCGCGATCGCCTCGGTCAGCGAGACGGGTGAGAGCGCGGACAGTGCGGCGAGCGCGACCTTGGGCCCGACGCCCGATACGGTCAGCAAGTTCTCGAACAGGGCCTTCTCGTCGGTTGACTCGAAGCCGAAGAGCGAGAGCTCATCCTCACGCACGTAGAGGTAGGTGTGGACGGTGACGGTGTCGCCCTCGGCGGGCAGGGTGGCGAGCGAGGACGTCGACATCGCGAGCTTGAAGCCGACCCCACCGACGTCGATGAGGCAGTGAGCGGACGCCTTCTCCGCGACGCGCCCCGTGAGGAACGCGATCACGATGCCGCTCCCGCACGACGAGCGGCCTCCGGCTGCGCTTGGCCCGCCGGAGACCGCCGCGTATGCGCGTGACAGATCGCGGCCGCGAGCGCGTCGGCCGCGTGGTCGGGCGTGGGATCGGACG
>CAYWCB010000009.1:16981-23023 GCA_964456615.1 uncultured Eubacteriales bacterium
GGCAGTCCGAGGATGGCGCGCACCATGTACTGCACCTGCTGTTTGTCCGCGGCGCCAGTGCCGACGACGGCCATCTTGATCTCTCCCGGCCCGTACTCGCCGAGCGCCATCCCGGCCTCGGCGGTCGCCAGGAGCGCGACGCCTCTTGCCTGACCGGTCGCGAATGCGGTCTTGGCATTCGTGCCGAAGTACACGCTCTCGACGGCGGCCTCGGTGGGCTCGTAGCGTCCGATGACGGCCGCGATCTCCCGGTGCAGTCGAGCGAGTCGCTCGGTGGTGGGAAGGGAGGGTACCGTGGTGACGCAGCCGTACGCGAGACAACGGAAGCGGCTGCCGACGTGCTCGACCACGCCCCAGCCGGTGTTCGCGAGCCCCGGATCGATCCCAAGGATGATCACGCCAGATGCCCCTCTGGCCCGGCAGATGCGACGTCGGCGCATCTGCGAACTATCGAACATATGTTCAGGGTAGCGCGACGCCGAGGGAGCGTAAAGCGCGGGGCTTGCGCGAGCGCACGCGCGTTGTGGCCCTACGCCTCCAGCGCCTCGGCGATCTCGTCGGTGAGCTCCATGTTGTGGTAGACGCTCTGGATGTCGTCGTGATCCTCGAGCGCGTCGATGAGACGCAGCACCTTCTTCGCCTCCTCGACCGAGACGACGATCGGCGCCGTCGGCTCCATCGTGAGCTCGGCACCGCGCGCACCCACGCCTGCGGCCTCGAGAGCGTCGCGAACCGCGGCGACGGCAGTGGGGCCCGTGGTGACGACCCACTCCTCGGCGCCCTCTTCGAGGTCCTCGGCGCCTGCTTCCATGACAGCGAGCAGCAGGTCCTCCTCGTCAGGAGCACCCGCCTTGTCGATGACGAGCTCGCCCTTCCGCTCGAACTGGAACGCTACCGCGCCGCTGGCTGCGAGGTTGCCGCCAGCGCGCGTGAACGCGCTGCGGACGTCGGCCGTCGTTCGATTGCGGTTGTCCGTGAGCGCCTCGACGTAGATCGCCACGCCCGCCGGGCCGTAGCCCTCGTACACCGTTTCCTCGTAGTTCTCTCCACCCCCGGCCGCGAACGCCTTGTTGATGGCGACGTCGATCTTGTCCTTCGGGAGCGAATACGACTTCGCCTTCGCGACGGCCGCCGCGAGCGAGGCGTTGTTGTCGGGATTCGGATCGCCGCCCGACTTCGCGGCGACCGTGATCATGCGCGAGAGCTTGCTGAACAGCGCAGAGCGCTTCTTGTCCTGCGCCGCCTTGCGATGCTTCGTGGTCGCCCACTTGGAGTGCCCGGACATGTCGTTCCCTTCCGATGCGCGATGCCTCGGGTGGGCTCGCACGCATTCCACGCGGATGTGTCGCGCTGGCATGTCTGTTGTGCTGCGCTGCTGGCGGGTCTGCGCGGCGCTGCGTGCTGCCCTACCTGCGCTTCGCGCCCACGATGTCTTCGATGAAGTACCGGTGCACTCTCGGATCACCGGTGAGTTCGGGGTGGAACACCGTCGCCAGTAGGTCGCCCTGTCGGGCCGCGACCACCCGGCCATCGTGAGTCGCGAGCTCGCGAGCGTCGCCGCCGACGTGCTCGATCCACGGCGCGCGGATGAACACACCGCGGAACGGTCCCCCCGGCACATGCGCGATGTCCAAGTCCGCTTCGAAGGAGTCTATCTGCCTGCCGAATGCGTTGCGCCGTACGCTGATGTCCATGAGTCCGAGGCTACGCTGCCCCGGTGCCTCGTCGAGTATCTCCCGGGCGATCAGTATGGCTCCCGCGCACGTGCCCCACACGGCCATTCCCACGTCGTGATGCTCTCGAATGGGCTCGTAGAACCCATACGTCTCCATGAGCTTCGCGATGGCGGTCGACTCGCCCCCGGGGATGACAAGGCCGTCGAGGTCGACGAGCTGGTGCGGGGTGCGGATCGCAGCGCACCCGACGTCGAGCGCCTCGAGCATCATGATGTGCTCGCGAACGGCCCCCTGGAGCGCCAGAACACCTATCCGCACGCTACCAGCCCCGCTCCTGCATCCGCTCCGACTCAGGGATCTCCGAGATATTGATGCCCACCATCGCTTCACCCAAGTCGCGGGACACGCGCGCGATCACGTCCGCGTCCTCGAAGTGCGTGGTCGCCTCGACGATCGCCTTGGCGCGCTTGGAAGGGTCGCCGCTCTTGAAGATGCCGCTGCCGACGAACACGCCATCGCAACCGAGCTGCATCATGAGCGCGGCATCGGCCGGGGTCGCGATGCCTCCCGCTGAGAAGTTCACGACCGGGAGCTTCGCGTTGTCGTGCACCCACTTGACGAGTTCGTAGGGTGCCCCGAGCTCTTTGGCCGCGTCGACGAGCTGCTCTTCACGCAGGCCGGCGACCCAGGCGATCCCGTCGGTCATGGTTCGCATATGCCGAACGGCCTCGACCACGTTGCCGGTACCGGGCTCCCCCTTGGTGCGCACCATCGCCGCACCCTCGGCGATCCGGCGCAATGCCTCGCCCAGGTCCCTGCAACCGCACACGAACGGGACCGTGAAGTCCCACTTGTTGACGTGGTACTGCTCGTCTGCAGGTGTGAGCACTTCCGACTCGTCGACATAGTCCACGCCGAGGGACTGCAGGACCTGCGCCTCCACGAAGTGACCGATGCGGCACTTCGCCATGACGGGAATGGTCACCGCCTCGAGGATCTCCGTGACCCTCGTGGGATCCGCCATCCGCGCCACGCCGCCCGCCGCGCGGATGTCCGCAGGTACTCGCTCCAGCGCCATCACGGCCACGGCACCCGCGTCCTCGGCGACCTTGGCCTGTTCGGCATCGACGACGTCCATGATCACGCCGCCTTTGAGCATCTCCGCCAGGCCGGTCTTCACGCGGAGAGTGCCGATCTCCCTCTCGGTATCACCCACGATACGTGCTCCTTTCGGCGTAGGTCGGCGCGTGCCGCCTCGGCGCGTGCCGCCACGCCGGTGTCTTGTGAATGCAAGCCAAGATTGTACCCGCGCGCTCAGTCCTACAACAACCGCTCTTCCCATAACCGATGACAGGCGCACCGAGGGACGGTCGAACAACGACCGGCGGATGGGGTAGCACCCTGCGCGTCCGCTATCTGAGCGAGATGTTGACGTTGGTCGGGATGACCTCGAGCCAGGAGTTGCCGGGCGCGAGCTTGATGAGCGTCCCGTCATCGGTCCTGAACACGGGCGGTGAGTCCTCGTCGGCCGACCACGTCCCGTCCCACTGTCGACCGTCGTGAAAGACCGATACCCGGCCCTTCCCCCCGAGGACGATGTCGTACGTCGCGTTGCCCAGCTTGTCGGGGACGCCGGTCGAACGCATCCGCGCCCACATCACGACGACGTTGCGCGCCCGGACCTGCTGACCGCTCGCCGCGTCGTCGTGTGCGATGCCGTTGTTCTGCCGAAGGTAGACCTTCCTCGCTGGGTCGTAGGTCCACGTCGAGCGGCTGTGGGGCGAGAAGGGGATGTCTATGCTGGTCACGGTCACGGTCGATTCGGCCGCGCGTCGCTCGAAAGCGAACGGTCTCAGCTTCTGCGTCGCCGGATTGCCCCGTCGCACGCCCTCCTGCCGGGCCAGATCCCCCCTGAGGTACAGGTTGTGCGGCGACCGCCTGGAGCTGACGCGCGTGTAGCACCGCGTCACTCCGGCGTCCTCGCTCAGCATCGGGACTCCGGCCTTCTTGAGCGCCCTCGTCACGAACCCGGAGGCTCCGGAGAAGAAGAAGAGGGCATCGTATTGGGGCACTATCCACGTGTCGGAGAGGCGCGCGCTCCTCACGGGTCCGATGAGCTTCGGATTCTGCGAGTGGAAGATCACGTTGAACCGGGTGATGCCTCCCTCGGCGAGCGTCTCGTACACGATGTCGGCGCTATTGAGCGCAGTCTGCGGACGCGCCCCCGGCGAGTTCTCGATCTTGACCGAAACGACGCGCCTCCTGATGGCCGCGGCGCTCGGGGCGTCTCTTCCCGTGAGCGGCCAACGTGGCGGAGACGCCGGCTTGGGGACGACCTTCTCGCTGTCTGCCCGGGGCCACGCGGACGTCACCGCGGGAGCCTTGCTCTCGCCCCGTGCGCCGCACCCTGTCAGCGAGGCCGCGACAAGCACGGTCATCACCACCACCAGAACGCTCGTTGAGCTTCTGACCGATCTCATGTCATCTCCTTCGCGGCAGTCCTTCGGAAGTCTAGGCACGACGCCGGGAGGGTCAAACGCGCAGCTATCCTTCCAGCACGACACGGGATCAACCGCGCCACCGCCGATGCCGATACAGCCCGTAGTCGTCAGTTGACGACGTCAAGCCTGACACTCGACCACGGAAGCGAACGCGGTGCCTGATGCCGTGCACTCTGCTACACATCGTCGAACAGCCCGAGCCGCGGCCCTACGCCGACCCGGACCTCATGGACCTCATCGGGTCGTACCCGCAGGTCTACTGCGCGGCGTACACCCCTCCGAAACCGCTCCGCACGAGCGAGAGCGTTCGCTGCCTGCGGTGTGAGGGCCCGTGTTGGCGCGGCTCCGAAACATGCGACCTCAGGCGGTAGCCTCACTGCCGCATCGGCACTCCCCCACACGCGCTACCCCGAGGTGCTACCGTCCGCGCGCCGTGCTCTCCACAGGAGCCACGCCCCGACGACCACGAGCGGCACGCTCAGCAGTTGGCCCATCGTGAACGGCCCTGCGATGAAGCCGAGCTGCACGTCGGGCTCGCGGACGAACTCCACGACGATCCTGAACACGCCGTAGAGCGTCAGGAACCATCCCAGGACCTCCCCTTCGGGCCGCTTCCTCCGGGAGAGAAGCAGCATGATCGTGAGGAGGACGAGGCCCTCGAGGGATGCCTCGTAGAGTTGCGACGGGTGTCTCGGGGCAGGCCCGGCCCCGGGAAACACGACACCCCAAGGCAGCTCGGTCGGACGTCCCCACAGCTCGCCGTTCACGAAGTTGGCAAGCCGTCCGGCGAGGATGCCGACCGGCGTGCCCACCGCACCCATGTCGCACAGACCAAGGAACGAGACCGGTTTGCGACGGGACTCCACCCACGCGGCGACGAGGATGCCGGCCAGACCGCCGTGGCACGACATGCCGCCGTCCCAGATCCTCAGGACCTCGAGAGGATGCCGCCAGTATTCGACACCGCCATAGACCAACACGTAGCCCACCCTCGCGCCTACGATCACGCCGATGACCGCGGCCAGTACGATCTCGATGAGGTCGTCGTCGGTGAGCGGGAGTTCCCATCGCCTGATGAGGTGCCGCGCGATCAGCCCGGCCGAGACGAACGCGACGATGTAGGCCACGCCGTACCAGTGGACGGACAGCGGGCCGACCCGCACGAGCACCGGGTCGATGTCGGGAAAGGGGATGCTGGCTAGCACGCCCGCGCCTGCTCCGCCGGCCGTGGACACACTCGAGGGGTCACTGACTTGGCTGAGAGAAGTCCACCTTCACCGGCTCTGCGGCAGCCGCCTCGATCTCGAAGTAGTCGCGCGGAGCGAATCCGAACATCCACGCGATGAGGTTCGTCGGGAACGACTGGATAGCGGTGTTGAGGCTCATCACGGAGTCGTTGTAGAACTGCCGCGCGTAGGCGATCTTGCCCTCGGTATTCGAGAGCTCCTCCTGGAGCATCATGAAGTTCTGGTTCGCCTTGAGCTCCGGATAGGCCTCGGCGACCGCGAACAAGCTCTTCAAGGCACCCGTCAGCATGTTCTCGGCTTCGCCCTGCTCCTTGACGGTCTGAGCGTTGATGGCCATGTTGCGAGCCTGCGTCACGCGCTCGAACGTCTCCTGCTCGTGCGACGCGTACCCCTTCACGGTCTCCACGAGATTGGGGATCAGGTCGTACCGCCGACGCAGCTGCACGTCTATCTGCGACCAGGAGTTGTCGACGCGGTTCCGCAATACGACGAGGCGGTTGTAGATCGCGATCAGGCCGAATGCGGCCACCACCACGAGCAACGCGATCGCCCCGAAGCACCATACCGGCCACATGATTCGCCGCGCCTCCTCGCGTCCTCCGTCGCCCGTCAGGCGAC
>CAYWCB010000010.1:0-22708 GCA_964456615.1 uncultured Eubacteriales bacterium
CGACCCCATCACCTTCGGTGTGGGCTTCGAGGAGTTCGGCGAGGGCATGGCCGTCTCGCGCGCCTTCGACGACAAGATGGGCGCCTGGGTCTGCGCCGAGGTGCTGCGCGAGGTCAAGAAGAAGGGCGGCGCGAAGGCCGATCTCGTCGCGGCGGCCACCGTGCAAGAGGAGGTCGGCTTGCGGGGAGGCACGACGAGTGCCTACGGCGTGGATCCGACGGTAGGCATAGCGGTCGAGGTGGGCCATGCGACCGACTACCCGGATGTGGACAAGCGCAAGCACGGCGAGGCCGACTGCGGAAAGGGTCCGATCGTCGCGCGCGGAGCCAACATCAACCCGCTGCTCTTCGACCTCCTCGTCAAGGCCGCCGAGAAGGCAAAGGTGCCGCACCAGTTCGGCGGCGAGCCGCGCGGAACCGGCACTGACGCGAACCCGATCCAGCTCTCGCGCGGGGGCAAGCCGGCGGCGCTCATCAGCGTGCCGCTGCGCTACATGCACACGCCGAACGAGGTGCTCGCGCTCAAAGACCTTGAGGCGACCGTGAAGCTCCTCGTCGAGTTCGTGCGCTCCTTCGATCCGAAGACCGACTTCACGCCGTAGCGCGGGTGAGCACGGCTGAAGCGGGCTTCCCCGTCGTGCGTGCACGACCGTGACCCGCGCGCTCCAGCTCGCGCTTGACAGGCGCTCCTGTTCGGCCGTACCGATATCCAGGCGTGCGGCTTGTGGGTTGAAGCACCGGCAGCGCGCTACGCGAGCAACTGGGTGCTAGCATGAGCCTCCGATGCGAGGCGGAGCGACATGGCACGCGAATCCCGAGTCATAGCCACCAACAAGAAGGCCTACCACGACTACTTCGTGGACGAGACCTTCGAGTGCGGCATCGCGCTCACCGGCACCGAGGTGAAGTCGCTTCGGCAGAGCCGAGCGAGCCTGAGAGACAGCTTCGCCACCGTGCGTGGCGGCGAGGTCTGGCTCCACGGCGTCCACATCTCGCCGTACAGCCACGGCAACCGTGCGAACGTCGAGCCCACGCGCCCGCGCAAGCTCCTGCTCCACAAGCAGGAGATCCGCTACCTCCTCGGCAAGACGAAGGAACGTGGCCACACGCTCGTGCCGCTCAAGCTGTACTTCACCGAGGCGAACATCGCGAAGGTCGAGATCGGCCTCGCGCGAGGTAAGAAGCAGTACGACAAGCGCGCCTCGATCGCCGCGAAGGACCAGCAGCGCGACGTCGAGCGCGCCTTGCGCGACCGCCAGAAGGGCGAGTAGTCGCGAATCGGAGATCGACGCGGGCGTTTGGCGCCGATTCCCGTGTCGTCCTCGGCGGTATAATGCTTGCTGACACAAGGTGCTGCGATGGCTGCCGCTGTGGAGCAGCCGCGCGGCACGCACGTTGACATGTCGGCTCGGCCGACCCTCTCGGGGGCGACTGGATTCGACACGATAGTCCTGAGGGAAGAAGCAGGCCGAGGTCTCCTCACCTCGCTAAACAGGGGTGAAGACGCTCAAGCGTCGACAACGAGTACGCACTCGCTGCCTAGATAGAGCAGCGACGCCGCCCGGTAGGCGTCCCCGCTACCGGTCCCGGCGCCATGAAGGGGACTGCCGCAGCGGACGTAGTCGGTATGCCGCAGCGAAAGAGAGAACCGGCTGGGCGAGGGCACGCGGGTCAACGGGTGTCGTCCGAGCCGAGATCCTAACCGGTGACTGAGCCTGGAGATGCTTCCCAGGGGGCTTTCGTGGACCGGAGTTCGATTCTCCGCGCCTCCACCAGCAACTCAATGGGTCCGCCGCGAAGATGCGACGGGCCCTTCCTCGTGACGGCGGGGGACGGTGCGGGCGGGCGACGCGCAGAAGGGGTCGCCCTGGCCCCGACGGGAACGTACAATGAGTCAGCGGAGCTGCGGACGCCTGCGATCGGTGGCTGCGGCCCGCGATCGCGCCAGGGCCGTCGTCTTCGGCTCGCTGGTCAGGCCTGCAAAGACAACGGGAGCGATGGATGACGAACGAACAACACCGTCCTTGTGAGATGTGCGCCGTGCGCGCTCTCAGGGGAGAGCGGGCAGGGCTCGTCATCGGCATGACGTTCGTGCCGGTCGGGGCGCTCGAGGCCATGAGGTGGGGCCACCGCGAAGAGCCGGGATCGCTCGTCCCCGCGGCAGTGTCGGAGCTGGACCTGGACTTCGCCTTCGTTTCTTCGAAGGAGCCGTGGGCAGAGCGGAGCCTCGAAGGTGTCCTCGAAGCCGGCGGCGCGCCACTGTGGGTCGTCGACGGCGCATTCGCCAACGCCGTGGCGGTCCACGGCTGGACTGAGGCGCTCCGGCTCACGATCGCCGATCCGGACGCCCTTGGACCCTCGCTCGACGAGGGCGCGGCACGTGCCGTGGCCGAGACGTTGCGCGGCCTGGCCGCGGGTGCCGCGGGCGTCGTGTTCGCGGAGGACCTGGTCGGCGCGTCCGGTCCGCTCATGGCACCCGACTTCGTGCACGAGGAGCTGCTGCCAAGGAGTGCTTCGGTGGTCTCGGAGACGAGCCGCGTCGAACTGCCATCCATCTTCCATTCCGACGGCGATATCCGCGTCTTCCTCCCGGGGATCGCGCGAGCGGGCTTCTCGGCGGTCCACGTTGGCGGTCTGGGGGAGGACGCCTTCGTTCGAGTGCTCAGGGACGCGCGGCTGCACAACCTGCGGGTGATCGGCGGCATCGAAGGTGAGGCGCTGCGGGAGAGCGTGCTCGCGGCGATCCGATCGGGCGTTCAGGCGACGCTCTTTTCCGCACCCGGCGATCTGCTGATAGCCGACGACGGGAGCATCGCGAGCTCCGAGGAGCTGTCGGCGTTCGCCAGCGCGATCGAGGCTGCGCGGGGAGAACGGGGCGAGGGGTGAGCGAGTTCGTGGACGTCATCGAGGCCGATGCCGTCGAAGGCGGCACAGCTCGCAAGGTCGAGGTCGAGGGACACGAGTTCCTGGTCGTGCGCCTCGGCGACGACGTATTCATCACCGACGCACGCTGCCCGCACCTGAACGGCGACCTCTCCCGCGGGACTCTGGAAGACAGCGTCGTGACGTGTCCGCGCCACGGCTCGCAGTTCGATGTCCGGGACGGCAGCGTCGTTCGCTGGACCAACCTGGGAGACGCGCTGCGAACCGTGGCGAGCATCGTTCGGCACCCTCGCCCGCTCAGGACCTACGAAGTCGAGGTCGTCGATGGGATGGTGCGCGTGGGCGGGGAAAGGCCTGCCGCCCAGACTTCGAAGGAGGCATCGGGAGACGGATGAGCACGCGGCTGCTCCCTGCAGCGCTCCGCCCGCTTCAGACTCTTCGCCAGGCACGGTAGTAGCCGCCGCGCCCGGCGTTCGGTACGCTGGAGGAGCAGACTTGGTCCGATAGGCGGGATGTGAATGGACGTCTGGTTCTGGGTCTGGCTCGTCTTGGCCGCGGTCTTCTCGATCGCCGAGCTCTTCACGGCGGGCTTCTTCCTGCTGCCTTTCGGTATCGGTTCCGCGGTCGCGGCGGTGCTCACGCTGTTCGACGTAGGCCTGGAGTGGCAGTGGGTGGCGTTCCTCGGCACTTCCGCCGTGTCGCTCCTCCTGCTGCGCCGCTTCGCCGAACGCATCACGCACGAATCGCCGGAGCCCACAGGCGGGAATCGTCTCATCGGAAGATGCGGCGTGGTCGTCGAAGCGCTCGACGACGGGACCGGCCTCGGTCGCGTCCGCGTCGATCGCGAGGAGTGGCGTGCCGACGCGCCCGGGCATGAACCACTTGCAGCGGGCACGCAGGTCACCGTGCTCGGTGTGGAAGGCACGTATCTGATCGTGAGGCCGGCAGAGAAGAACGCATGTGCCGTGGAAGGTCCGGCAGCTCAGGTGGACACAGGCGGCGAAGGCTAGGCCGGAGTCCGTCCCGAGATCGCAAGGGGGAGTCCTCGTGACAACGAGTGCATTCACGGCCGTGGCGATCGGCGTGATCGTCTTCATCGTGCTCTTCATATACGCGCTCGCGGCGATCAGGATCGTCAGGCCGTTCGAGAAGGGCGTCGTCGAGCGCCTCGGCAAGTACCAGCGCACCTACGACCCCGGCCTGCAGATGATCGTCCCGATCGTCGACCGGCTCAACAAGGTGGACATGCGAGAGAGCGTCGTCGACGTGCCGCCGCAAGAGGTCATCACGATGGACAACGTCGTCGTCACCGTAGACGCGGTCGTCTACTACGAGGCGACCGACCCGGTGAAGCTCCTCTACAACGTCTCGAACTTCTATATGGCCGCGACCAAGCTCGCGCAGACGAACCTGCGTAACGTCATCGGCGAGATGGCGCTCGACGAGTCACTGACGAGCAGGGAGAAGATCAACGCGGCGCTCCGGCAGATCCTCGACGACGCGACCGACAAGTGGGGCGTTCGCGTCGTGCGCGTCGAGCTACAACGCATCGAACCGCCGAAGGACGTCACCGAAGCGATGCACCGTCAGATGAAGGCGGAGCGCGACAAGCGTGCCCTCATCCTCGAGGCGGAGGGCGACCGGCAGGCTGCGATCAACCGTGCCGAAGGGGCGAAGCAGGCTGCGATCCTGGAGGCGGAAGGACGAGCACGGGCGATCAGGGAGATAGCCGATGCGGAGAAGTACCAGCGCATCGAGGTCGCGAAGGGCGAGGCGGAGGCGACCGTGCTCGTGTTCGAGGCGATCCACACGGGCGATCCGACCGGCGACCTGCTCGCTGTCCGCTACATCGATTCGCTGAAGTCCATCGCGAACGGGCAGGCCACGAAGCTGTTCTTGCCCTACGAGATAGCGGGCGTGCTCGGTTCGGTGGCTGCGATGGCCGAAGCGTTCAAGGACACCGAGCGTGCCGTGCCGGGAGGGAGCCCACCAGCGCCGGAGGGAGGCTCCCCGACGCCAGGGTAGGTCCAGCGGGATGCTCGGCGTTGCGCGCGCGGAGCGGCTACGCGGGGGCTCTTCTCGGGAACATTCGTAGCACAAGGCCAGTGCAAGGAGACGTGACCGAGAAGGAGGATCTGATGACCGCCTACGTCATGCTTTCCAAGCTCACCGAGCACGGTGCGGAGACCATCAAGAAGAATCCCGACCGCATCATCGAGGTCGACGAGGAGATGGCGCAGTTCGGCATCAAGGTGCTGCACCAATATGCCGTTCTCGGGGCGTACGACTTCGTCACGATCATCGAGGCGCCCGACAACCTGGCGGTGGCAAAGGCTTCGCTTGAGTTGGGTGCGCGGGGCAGCGTGAGCATCACGACGCTTCCGGCGATACCGGTCAGCGAGCTTGTGGAGAGCGTCCGTTAGAGGCGGGTCCCGGGCCGCGCGATAGCGCACCTGCGACCCGCGGTGCCGAGAGGCACCATCGCGCACTGGGTATCATCACTCCACCCCATTGGAGGTGCGAAGAGTGGCTGGCGTTACCCCGGGATGCCCCGGTCAGGATCTGAGGTGGCTCGAGATTCACCAGATCACCTGTCCGGGCTGCGGATACGAGGTGGAGTTCTTCTCGGATGAGAGGACTCGGAAGTGCCGCGTGTGCGGAGTCAAGGTCGATCGGCTCCGCGAGACGAACTGCGCGGATTGGTGTGCCGTGGCGTCCACGTGCGCTCTGCTGCGAGGCGCGCCCGGAGACGACGAGGAGGAGGCCTGATGGCCGAGGATACGCCTGTGGAGACCCTGGATTGCGTCGGGCTGCTTTGCCCTGAGCCGCTCTTCCAGACCCGACAGGCCATCGATCAGATCGAGGTCGGCGATGTGCTCGAGGTGTTCGCCGACGACCCCGCTGCCGAGGAGGACCTCACACGGTTCGCCAAGCGTACGGGGAACGAGGTCGTCTCGATCGAGGACGAAGGAGACTACAAGCGCTTCTTGATACGGCGAGGAGGCTAGCGTCATGAAGAACGAGAAGGCGATCCTGTACGTCCAGACGAGCAACCAGCCCGAGCGTCAGTACACGCCGCTGGTGTTGGCGCAAACGGCGGCCGCGATGGACCTCAAGCCGATGGTGTACTACCTCGGCATGGGGCTCACGGTGCTCCAGCCGGGCGAGATGGAGAAGATCCAGCTCGGCGACTTCCCGACGGTGCGCGAGATGTTGGACAAGACGCTCGCGATGGGAATCCCCGTCTACGCGTGCGAGGCCTCGAAGCAGATGCTCGGGTGGGAGACCGTCGAGTTGATCGAGGGCGTCAAGGTCGTCGGAGCCGGTACGCTCAACGACCTCGCGCTCGACGCGGGTGCGACGATCTGCATCTAGGCGGCGGCCCGCCGAGGAGTCGGCCGTGGCTGCGGCACCAACGCGTGTGTGGACGTACGTCGAGGCACGGCCGACGGCGCGTGTGGAGGTGCGATGAGCGCTGACGATCGGCGCACGGTCTACCTGGACTATCAGTCGGCCAAACCCACGGATCCGCGGGTCGTAGAGACGATGTTGCCGTACTTCACCGACCGCTTCGGCAACCCCGCGGCGCTCCACGCGGTGGGCGACGCCGCGACCGAAGCGCTCGAGGCGAGCAGAGGGAAGGTCGCCTCGTTCATTCGTGCCGCGCCCGAGGAGATCATCTTCACCTCCGGCGCCACCGAGTCGAGCAACATCGCGCTCCTGGGGTACGCGAATCGAAACCGGCGCTCCGGCGACCATGTGGTGATGGCCGAGGTCGAACACATCTCGATCCACAACATCGGCAAAGCGCTCGAGAAGGCCGGGTTCCGCGTGAGCAAGGTTCCGCCCGACCAGTACGGGCGTATCAGCCCCGCGAAACTCCGTGCGCGCGTCACTGACGAGACCATCCTCGTGTCCGTCGGGTGGGCGTCGAGCGAGATCGGGACCGTGCAACCGATCGCCGAGATCGCCGAGATGCTCGAAGGTCACGGTATCGCGTTCCACGTCGATGCGGTCGCGGCCGAGGGTCTCGTCCCCATCGACATGAGCGCCGTGTCAGTCGACCTACTCACGCTCTCGAGCAACGACATCTACGGCCCGCCCGGCCTCGGTGCGCTCTACATACGCAAGGGGCGCAAGGTCGCGCCGGTCACGATGGGGGGCGGGCAGGAGCAGGGTATCCGCTCCGGCACGGAGAACCTGCCCGCGATCGTCGGCATGGGGCGTGCGGCAGAGATCGCCGCCGAGGAGATGCCCGAAGAGGCCAAGCGCCTCTCGGCGATGCGCGACCGCCTCATCGACGCCGTGCTCTCGACGATCCCCGACTCGCATCTCAACGGGCATCCGACCGAGCGGCTGCCCAACAACGCGCACTTCCGCTTCGACGGCGTGGAGGGCGAGTCCCTGCTGCTCTCGATGCGCGACGAGGGCATCGCGGTCTCGACCGGCTCGGCGTGCTCCTCCAAGACGCTCGAGCCCTCGCACACGCTCATCTCGTGCGGCCTGTTGCACGAGGAGGCACATGGCTCGCTCGAGTTCACGTTCGGACGATTCAGCCGGGCCGACGACGTGGACCGCGTGATGGAGGTCCTGCCCGGTATCGTGCAGCGGCTCCGGGACATGTCGCCGCTCTACGACAAGACCTGACACCGCGTGGCGTCGGCCGCGCCCGCCCGATGAGATCGACCGCCGAGGAGGCAGCAAGTGAAATCGACGCAGTATTCCGAGAAGACGCTCGACCACTTCCGCAACCCGCGCAACGTAGGCGTTCTCGAGGGAGAGGAAGTGGCGGTCGGCCGCGTCGGCAACCCCGTGTGCGGCGACCTCATGGAGATGTACATACGCGTGCGCGATGACCGGATCGAAGACATCAAGTTCCAGACCTTCGGGTGCGGCTCGGCGGTCGCCACCTCGTCAATGACGACCGAGCTCGTTAGGGGGATGACGCTCGACGAGGCGCTCGAGGTCACGCGCAGGGACGTCGCCGACGCCCTCGACGGCCTGCCGCCGATCAAGATGCACTGCTCGAACCTTGCCGCCGATGCTCTGCACGACGCCATACGCAACTGGCGTGCGGGTGTGAAGATCACGCCGCTCTCGGCCGAAGAGATCGCCTCGACGGGCGTTGGGTGCGGCGCGCGTGAGGCGACCGTCATCGAGAACGTCGACGACTACGTCGGCATGGGAGTGTACACGCGGGTGGACGACGCGTCGGAACTCGAGGGCAAGCGCGTGCTCGTGCTCGACAAGGGGGAGGGCTCCGCCAAGCTCGCGCTCGAACTCACCGAGGTCACGCCCCGGGTCGTGTTCCTCACCGAGCTCGACGGTCTCGGCCTGTCCGAGGAGACCGCTCACGCGATCAAGCGCTCGGATGTGAAGGTGCTCTACCAGTCGCGGCTGCTCTCCGTGGGCGGGGAGGGCGAGGTCGAGAAGGTGCGTATCCACGACCTCGATGAGGACGACGAGTACGATCTCTTCGTCGACGCCGTGGTGCTGCTGGAGGCGTAGGGGCGGGTCTGTCGCCCGCCTGAAGTCCCGCGCACGGTGGCAGCGTGCATGGAATGTGGGGTACACTGGACGGGATGGGGCAGTACGGGGGTGTGAGCAGGGCCTAGCGAAACCGGAACTCCGCATCCTGTTGGCGCGCGTTCCAACGCCTTCCGCACGCTCTTGTGGGGAAGGTCGGATGGAGAAGCATGGCGGGCGTGGCGCGTGTTCAGCCGGAGGTACCGCCTTCTCCAAGGCCCACGTGAACTGAGTCGAGTAGCAGCATAGCTAGCACATCAGGAATGCGAAGATCCGTCGCTCTATTGTGGTGACGTTGGCGACGGGGAGCTACTAGTCAAACCGGCCTGCTATGGGCCGGTTTCGTGTGTTGAGGCGGGGAATCCCGTCGGTGCTGGGCGGTGGCAGCCCCCTAGAGACATGGGGAGGGCTCCGGAGGACTCGGTCAAGGAGCAAGCGGAGACGAAGGAGTCAACGGGCAAAGGAGGAATGGTGATGAACATCAGCAAGCGCAGGACGTTGTTCGTGGCCGCGATGACGTTGATAGCGCTGATGACCTTTGTAGGACCGGCTGCCCTACAGGCGTACGCGACGGACTTCCTGGTTTGGGGCCAGGGCACGCCGAGCACACCGGCCAACTACCTGCCAGGTGTGGTCATCGGCGTAGGTTCGACGATCAACGGCAACGTGGGAAGCCGAGGTGATATCCGTTTCGGCGGCGGTGTCACCCTGAACGGGGACGTCGACACCGCGTCGCAATTCAGTCACGGCAGAGGAGTGACGATCAACGGGACCATCACTGAGAACAACGCGCTCGTTCAGCAGGCGCTGCCGGCACCCGCAGTGATCCCTGTGGGGACCCAGCCTGTCCCGGCGCTCGGCAACGGCGGCTCGTTCACCTTCGTCCCCGGCGTAGCGTATCAGGCAGTGTCGGGCGGGGGTGGCTGCAGCCTGTACTTCACCTCGGGCACCTACTCGTTCGACTCGCTCGCTTTCGCCAATGGGGCGACCTTGTACATGGATCTCACCGGAGGTCCCATTAGGATCCTTGTCTCCGGCCGAGCGCGTTTCGGTGCGGATCTCGATACCGTCATCACGAGTGCCGTGGGTGACGCGAGCGACATCTCTCTCGAATCCCACTGGGCCGGCGTGAGCGGCACGCCGTACTCGTTCACCGCCGGGGGCGGCTCCGACTGGCTCGGTAGCGTGTTCTGCCCCTATGGCGGCATCCATTTCGGATCCGGAGGAAGCCCGAGCACGTTCCAGGGCTACTTCTGGAGCGCCTGGAACGGCTATGTCGGGGGATCGCGCCAGCAAGCTGTCTACATCGAGCATGGCGTCGTCGGCACCAAGCCACCGGAGCCAGGACCGCTGCCGGTACTCGTCTCGAAGACTGTCAGCACCACGATCGAGCGGGAGTGGCGGTGGACGATCGACAAGAGCGTCGCGCCGGCTACGTGGGACCTCTTCAAGGGTGACACAGGGGAGTCGCGGTACACGGTCACAGTCGACAAGACGGGCTCTGTGAACAGCTACGTCGTGACGGGAACGATCACCGTCAGCAACATGTCGGGGGAGGACGTCTCGGTGACCTCTGTTGCCGACGTCATGACCGGCCCCCGCAACGCAACGATCACATCCGGTCCGTCCCTGCCGCACCTGCTCCAGGCCGGCGGCACGGCCGCGTTCGGCTATGAGGCGACCCTTCCCGACGCGTCGTCCGGCACCAACACCGCAACGGTGGTGTTCTCGAGCGTTGGGGGGTCTTGGACGGTGGAGGACAGCCAGCCCGTCGACTTCACGGGTGCGTCGACCGTCGATGTCAACGACACGATCCACGTTGACGACACCAACGGTGGAACGTGGCAGTTCAGCGACGACGGCGCCGTGCAGTATGCGAAGACCTTCACGTGCAGTGTCGATCGGGGCATTCACCACAACACGGCGACGATCCGCGAGACCGGCCAGTCAGACGACGCATCGGTCACGGTGAACTGCTACTCGCTCGCGGTCACCAAGAACGCGAGTACCGAACTCACGCGCACCTACACGTGGGAGATAGACAAGTCCGCCGACCACTCGACGCTCACCTTGACCACTGGGCAGATGCACTCCGTCGAGTACACGGTACAGGTCGACATCGACTCCTGGAGCGACAGCGACTGGAAGGCCGTCGGCACTGTCCGCATTCACAACCCCGCGCCCATGGCTGCCACGATCAACTCGGTCACCGATGTCGTGTCGCCGGATATCGCGGCGACGCTCATCGATGCGCCGACGAGCTGGCCGCACACGCTCGCGGCAGGCGGGGACCTCTACATCCACTACGGGGTCGACCTGCCGAACGGCAACACGCGGACGAACACGGCGACGGCGACGCTGCAGAATCGCAAGTACCTGCTCAGCGGCACGACACTGGGAGGGACGACGGGCTTCTCTGGTTCGGCGAGCGTCGGCTTCGCTGGGGCGACGATCCACAAGGTAGACGAGTGCATCACTGTATCCGACACATACGCGGGTTCCCTTGGTGACGTTTGCTTCGAAGCCGGCACCTTGCCCAGGATCTTCACGTACTCGCGTTGGATCGGCCCGTACGCGACGTGCGGTACGTATCGCGTGGACAACACCGCGTCATTCATCACGAATGACACGGGGACGGCCGGGAGCGACGCCTGGACGATCACGGTGAACATCCCGTGTGAGGGCCGTACGTTGACGCCCGGCTACTGGAAGACGCACTCGAAGTACGGCCCTGCGCCCTACGATGACGCCTGGGCGTGCATCGGCGAGGACGCGGTATTCTACAAGAGCGGCAAGACCTGGTACCAGGTGCTTTGGACCAGTCCTTCAGGCGGGAATGCGTACTACATCCTGTCGTACCAGTACATCGCGGCGAAGCTCAACATCTGTAACGGGGCATCGTATCCGCCTGAAGTAGCAGTTGCCATCGCCTGGGCGGAGACCTTCTTCAATACCTACAAGCCGACCGACAAACTCAACAGGCGGCTCAGGAACCAGGCCATCTACTACGCGGGCGTCCTGGCCGACTACAACGAGGGCGTCATCGGCCCGGGGCACGCCGACGAGTAGCGCCAGCTTCACGCAGTGCGATCGCCCTCGCGCGTCGAAAGCTGAGATGGCGACTACGAAGCGAGGGGCTCCCGGGTGGTTATTCGGGGGGCCTCTCGCTATTCAGGCGGCGTCCCTCAGAGCGTGGGCGCGTCCTCGCCGAGCGGTGTGGCCGTCATCACATCGACGTTCGCCTTGTCGCCGGCGTCCGACAGCGCTGAACGCCAGTCGCTCTCGGCCAGCTCCGGTGGCACGGCGACGACCGCTCGCATGGAGAAGAGGGGAGTGCCGCTCGCGGGCTCGGGACTCGTGGACGTCTCCATGGACTCAATGTTGATGCCGAGTTTGGAGAGTCCGTGAGCGATGTCGTGGATGATGCCCTCGTGGTCCGCGCCCGTGACGTCGATGCGATACGCAACCGTGCGCGTTCGAACGACGGTCGGGTGTTCCTCGGTCGGGACGACGGTGATGCGGTAGCCGTGCTCCGCGAGGCCTGCGAGCGCGTCCTCAAGACCTGAGAGCTTCTCGGCAGGCAGAGAGACGAGCATGAGGACCGCGAACTCACCACCGAGCCTGGCCATCCTGCTGGTCTCGACGTTCGTGCCGAGCTCGAGCAGGGCGCCGGTCATCTCCTCGACGATGCCGACGCGGTCGGGTCCGGTGAGCGTGAGAACAGCTTGTGCGCGCATAGGTGCGCCTCCCGTGATGAGTCGCGATGCATGGCGACTGCGGTCGATGTGCTGGGGACCTGGCCGTGCGGCTAGAATACCGCCTTGGCGAGATCGGCGCCCCACCGTCGCGCCCGGTCGATCTCGCCCTCCAGCATCGGCCCATAGGTGCCGGAGATGAAGAAGCGCTGCCGCTTAGCCGCAGGGCGGTACCCCGCTTGCTGGAGCGCGCGGCTCATCGCGCGGGTGGCGCTACCCGGTGACCGCTTGAAGCGGGTCTCGAAGGTGGCAAACGAGCCCCTTCTGGCGGGAAGCGAGGCGAGCCACGCGCGCATCGACTGGTGCGAGACGTCCGCGGGCCTGGGGGCTTTCCTGTCGGCGGCGATGGCTCCACGCTGCCTCTGGCGAGGGAGCGCGAATCCCATGAGGGGGGCGCCGACGACCAGAAGGTCTGCCCCGGCCAGCGCATCGCCGATCGCCTCGTCGGTACGCACGGCGCGGGCGCCGTCACCGATTCCCTCGGCTATCGCTTCGGCGATGGCGGCGGTGTTTCCCCAGAACGACTCGTAGACCACGAGGGCCTTCATCGGCGCACCCTCCCTCTTCGCAGCGCCGGACCGGGCGGAACGGTGCCCGGTCCGGCCCGCGTCCTCGGAAGACCATGCACCCTCGGGCGGACGACTGCCACGTGTCCGCTCACCCCGTCGGCGGCGACGGGCGCTTGAGCCGCCCTGTATGGCGCTAGTCGACCTTGATGAGCTCGACCTCGAAGACCAGCGTCGCGTTGGGCGGGATCACGCCTCCGGCACCCTGCTCGCCGTAGGCCAGCTCGGGAGGGATCGTCAGCTTGCGCGTGCCACCGACCTTCATGCCCGCGACTCCCTGGTCCCAGCCCGGGATGACTTCTCCGGCTCCGATGGTGAACGGGAACGGCTGCCCCGAGTCCTTGGACGAATCGAACTTGGTCCCATCGGTGAGCCAGCCCGTGTAGTGGACCGTCACGCGATCACCCTGCTTCGCCTCATCCCCGGTGCCTGCCACGAGATCTTCCACCTGGAGTTCCGTGACATCTCCCGTCGGCGCGCCCTCCTCGGCAGGCTCCTGAGATGGTGGCTCCTGCGCCCCGGACTGCTCGGGCGCGGTCGATCCGGGCGACGGACCGGTGGACTGCGAGCCGCATCCGGCGAAGGACAGTGCAAGGAGCACGACAAGTGCGATGATGGGCAACCGTACGATTCGCATGGGAAGACCTACCTGCAAGCGTGGTGAGCGTCTCGAGTCACTCTAGCGCTTCCGGTGCCAGAGCGCCGCTCTTGCTGTGATTGGTGTCTGGAAGCCGTACGGCCCGGCGGTTCCGGCGTGGACGGTCGCACCTGCGCCGGTGCAGGCCGACGACGCTCGATCGATCCGGGGAGCGGCACGCTCGAGCTGGCTCGCGAGGAGGAAGAGCGTGGCCTCGTCGCTCACGGTGCTTCGATCCTGCCTAGAGGAAGTTGACCTCGCGCGTCGCTGTCGTCACCACGTAGCAGCGCTCGTTGTTCGACTCCCGGTCGGCCGGCTCCAGGAAGAACCCTTCGCGCTCGGGGCGGTAGCCGGTCGTCGTCCCCACCAGGACCTCGCCGTCCTCGAACTCCACTCTGATCTTGCGTCCCCCGAGCGGAAGTGACGGGTCGAACTCCCTGCCCTCGACGTGATCGGGCTTGCCTTCGTAGTCCTTGACGAAGAACAGCGCCTTGAGCTCCCTGGTTTCCACGCGCATCGCCTTGCTGCGCGGCACAGCGGGGACCGGGCTGATGTGGAAGGCGCCCTTGCCAGGAAAGAAGTCGGCCGTCGTGCCCTTCAGCAGGCGGCCATCTGTGAAGTGCGCGACAGCCTTGTTCCTCACTGCGGTACCCTTCTCGAGGCTCATGCGAGTGTGCCGATGCCGGTTCGCCTGCTCGCCGCACTCGACCGCGATTCGCGCGAAAGCAGGGAGCGCGCGCACCTCACTCTTGCTAGCGCCGCAACGCTTCGTCGCAGGGACATCGTACGCCGGGTCGCGGACGATGTCTGCACTTGGGATTCAGGAAGTCGGAGTCGAAGCTCCGGACGCCTTCGCACCGACATGATCGCACGGGGAATGAGTGCAGGAGAGACGTGTCGCTCGCGCGTCGCTCGTGTCTTGCTAGAGGAACGAGACCTCGCGTGTCGCCGCGGTAAGGATGTAGCAGCGTTCGGTGTTGCAGTCTGGATCGGCGGGCTCGAGGAAGAACCCGGGGCGTTCGGGTCGATAGCCATTCGTCACGCCTACCAGCACCTCTCCGTCCGCGAACACGACCCTGATGCGACGCCCGGCGGGAGGACGTACAGGGTCGAACTCGTCGCTTTCGGTATGGTGCGAGTCACCGTCGAGGTCCTTCACGAAGAAGAGGGCCTTGAGTTCATCCACGTTGACCGCGTGTGGCGTCGCCGCGAGAGGCGCTGGCACCAGATTCATGTGGAAGACGTCCCTCCCGGGCAGGAAGTCGGCGGTCGTGCCCTTGAGCACACGACCGTCAGCGAATCGCGCCACCGCCTTGTTCACCTTCTGCTCCTCTCGGTGCCTCACACGACAGAGCGGTCGACGACTGCTTCGTCGACGTGGTTATCGGCGCCAGCGGTCGTCTTCCGCAGCGAATCCCGCCGACGAAACACGGTGAGAACCGGTGACAGGGTACGGGACGACCCACGGGCTGGCGAAGCCCACGTCGCGGACACCGCCGGGCAGCTTGCTGACCTAGGGGGCGAGACGGATGATCGCGCCCTGATAGTCCCAGGGCCTCTCACCCTCGGTCACGAGTCCGGCGACGTAGAGCCTTCCTTTCCGGTCGAACCACGTCGCATGCGGCGTGTCCCTGTATCCGCCAGGGTTCCACCTCTGGATCCAGCGACGGGCACCGTTGCGAGCGATCGCGAGGATCGTGTACTCGCTCTGGCGGCGCACCCTCCACGTTTCGCCGGTGACATAGACGATTCCCGTGGGCCCGACGCACATGGCCGTGGGGACATCCTCGAGGCGTTCCGGGCCGTCGAAGCGGTACGACCACCTTCTGGCGCCACTGGCGGAGAACGAGACCACGGCCCAGTCGCGGGCCCTCGGCCCCTGGCTCTCCCCCGCGAGGGACACGTTGCCCCACTTGTCGGTCGCGAGAAGCGTGGCGAGGTCGCGGCCGTTGGCCTTGGGTCCCGTGTAGCTCTTGGCCCACCGCAGCCGTCCAGCGCTCGTGTACTTGACGACGAGGAAGTCCCAGTCCGGCTTCGAGATGTGACTCCACCCTCCCAGGATCACGTCGCCTCTCCTGTCGAGCGTGACGTTGAACGCCGTGTCGCACTTGTTCGTGGCCGTCCGCGACCGAGGGCGGTGGTACGTTCGAGACCACGTCAATCGGCCGTCCTTCGAGTACTTGAGCAGAAGGACGTCCGAGTCCCTGGTCTTCCCGCCGTAGGTGTTCCCACAGACGTAGACGTTCCCGGCAGCGTCCGCCGCAAGGTCTTGCGCGACGTCCGAATACGCGCCGCGAGGTCCGTTGTACCTCCGCTCCCAGACTAGATCGCCCTCAGGCGTGAACTTCGCGACGTACGCGTCGGGCTGGCGCCCGGTCTGTCTTTGCTCCCCCGCGACGATCGTGTTGCCGGAGCGGTCGAGAACGAGTGCAACCGGTATCTTGGACTCGTCGAACGCGTGCGACCAGGCGCGCTCGCCGCCGGGCCCGTATGCGACGACGGTTCTGCCCTCCTTGGGCGTCTTGGCCGAGGAGTGCTCGATGAGCACGCTTGCCGTCCCGTCGGGCAAGGCTGCCGCATCGAGGACCTGCGCGGTGTCATAACCCTCGACGTCGTAGTCGTCGCTCCAGACGACCGATCCCGTCTCCGTGAGCGAGGCGAGATAGAAGGTGCCGTAGGGGCTCGTGCCCGCCACGAGCGTCGCTCCATCGGCGGTGGGGAACGCCCACCGGACGAGACCGGCCGAGACGTTCACTCGCGACAGCAGCATGCCGGGGCGCGGGCTCGTGGCGCCATCGGACCACGTGGGCAGCAGGAGGGCCAGCAGCACGAGCAGTACGATCGCGCGGATGTTGCGGCCGAGCGTGCTCGTGCGTGCGCTGCGGTCCGCAACCGAGGTCGCCCTTCGTCGCCAAAGCATGAGCACACACCCTCGGTTCTTGGACGTTGTGGTGCCGTTCCACGGTTCCACCAGCAATTGAGATACCCACATGGGAGCGCGCGTGGTCGCCGACCCGATTCGCGTACTTCGCCACACCCCCCGCCACGATTCGCCACCGAGGGGAATGCGGCATCGATCGAGCTGCGGCGAGCACGTCGCGGCACTCCCTCGCAGAAGGTGCCTACGCCTGGGCCTTCGCGACCGAGACTGCTGTCACCTTGAGCCCCGGGATCTTGGCCGACGGGTCGAGCTCGACTCCAGTGAGGCGGTTCGCGGGTGCGTCGGCGAAATGGAACGGCATGAAGACGACGCCGCGCCTCGGCGAGCTGTCGCCGCACACGCGGGCGGTCGTCAGCACGCTCCCGTGAGCGCTTGTGACCTCGACGGCATCGCCCTCGCAGATGCCGAGTTCCTCAGCGTCGGCGGCATTCATCTCGACATAGCTGTCCGGGTTGAGCTCGGCGAGCCCCTCCGAGGCAGCCGTCATCGTGTTCGTGTGGAAGTTCCAGAGGTGCCGTCCGGTCGTGAGCACGAACGGGTGCTCAGGGGTTGCGGGCTCAGGGGGCGGCGTGTAGTCGACGGCGGCGAATACTCCCTTGCCTCGGGTGAAGGTCTCCGCGTGCAGGATCGGTGTTCCGGGATGATCGAGGTCGGGGCAGGGCCACTGCAGGCCGCCCTCGGCTTCGAGTCGCCTGTAGCTGATGCCACCGTACTGGGGCGTCACTGCGGCCATCTCGTCCATGATCTCGTCGGGTGACTCGCACTCGAAGGCGATGCCCATCCGATGCGCGAGACTGCAGATGATCTCGCGGTCGGAGAGAGCCCCTCCCGGCGGCTCGACGACCTTGTGCACGAGTTGGATCATGCGGTCCGTGTTCGTGAACGTGCCCTCCTTCTCGAGGAACGAGGCTGCGGGCAGCACTACGTCGGCGAACGCTGTCGTCTCCGTCTCGAAGATGTCGGCGACGACAAGGAAGTCGAGCGATTCGAGAGCCTCGATGACGTGCGCCTGGTCCGGGTCGGAGAGCACCGGGTTCTCGCCCATGACGTACATCGCCTTGAGGTCGCCGGCGACGGCAGCATGCATCATCTCGACGATGGTGAGGCCCGGCGTGTCGGGAAGCTCGGTCTTGGCCTCCCAGAAGTCACAGAACCTGTCGAGCGTGCCCCGGTCGGTCACCGGCTGGTATCCGGGCAGGCAATTCGGGAGGCACGCCAGGTCGCAGGCGCCCTGCACGTTGTTCTGGCCTCGGAGGGGGTTCATGCCGGTGCCCGGACGACCGATCTGGCCGGTCATCATGGCGAGGTTCGCGAGCGAGCGCACTTGCTCGGTGCCCGAAGTGTGCTGCGTGACGCCCATCGAGTAGACGATCGAAGCGCGCTCCGCCGAGGCGTAGGCCACGGCGACCTCGCGGACATCCTCGAGCGGGATACCGGTGAGCTCGGCGGCGGCCTCGAGGTCGTAGCCCTCGAGCAACTCGCGAAGCGCCTCGAAGCCCTCGGTCCGTTCGGCGATGAAGGTCTCGTTCGCAAGGCCTTCGTCTAGGATGATGCGCATCATGGCGTTGAAGAACGCGACGTTCGTGCCCGGACGCACCGGGAGCCAGCCTTCGGCGTGGTCGACGAGCCTGATGCGCCGCGGGTCGACGACGTAGATGCGAGTGCCTCGTCGGGCAGCCTGCTTGAGCTCGATGCCGATGATGGGGTGCGCCTCGGTCGTGTTCGAGCCGATGACGAGGATGACCTCGGCTTGAGAAAGGTCTTCGATCGAGTTCGTCATCGCCCCGCTCCCGAATGCGGCGACCAGACCGGTCACCGTGGAGGAGTGTCAAAGCCGGGCGCAGTGATCGATGTTGTGCGTGCCGATGACCGTGCGCATGAACTTCTGGAAGAGGTAGTTCTCCTCGTTCGTGCACTTCGCCGAGGCGAGGGCGGCGACCGCGTCGGGGCCGTGCTCCAAGATGGTGGCCTCGAGCTTCTGCGCGATGAGGTCGAGAGCCTCGTCCCATGTCGCGGGCTCGAGGGGCGCGCTCGGGTCGCGGCGACGGTTGACGCCGTGTATGCGCTCTCGCACGCCCTTGCGGATGAGCGGCGTGGTCAGTCGGCGCGGGTCGTGGTTGAAGCTCCATCCGTAGCGACCCTTCGCGCAGAGGTTGCCCTTGTTGACGCCTCTCCCGAGGGGTGCTGACGCCCCCACGACGCGTCCCTTGCGCACGTGGAAGTCGACCGTGCAGCCCACTCCGCAGTATCCGCAGATCGTCTCGACGTGCTCGACTTCCCACGGACGGCCCCTGAAGCGCACGAGTTTGTCGGTGATCGCCCCGACGGGGCAGGTCGAAACGCACTGGCCGCAGAACTCGCAGCCGGCTTCCTTCATCGAGACGCCGAAGGGCGTCTGCGGCAAAGCGTCGAAGCCGCGACCGACGTTGCCGTAGACGCTACAGCCCTGCACCTCGGCGCAGATACGCACGCACCTTCCGCACGAGATGCACTTGGCGAGGTCGCGTTCGATGAGCGGGTTGTCATCGGTTTCGGGCGTCTCGTGCCTCTCGCCGGTGAAACGAGGCGTGTCGACCTCGAACTCGTACGCGAGGTCTTGGAGCCCGCACTGGCCGCTCGACTCGCATGTGAGGCATTCGACCTTGTGGTCGGAGATGAGCAGCTCAACGAGCGTGCGGCGCTGACGGCGCAGGACGTCGCTCTGTGTGATGACCTGCATGCCCTCGGCAGCCTGCATCGTGCACGACGTCGGCAAGCCGCGCATCCCCTCTATCTCGACGATGCAGAGGCGGCAGCCGCCGTAGGGCTCCAGCCGCGGGTCGTCACAGAGGGTGGGGATGTGGATGCCTGCGTCGCGGCACGCCTGCAACACCGTCTGACCCTGGCGCGCCTCGATGGCGCGGCCGTCTACAGTGAGGTGCAGCAACTCGTGCTGTGTCTGGGTCTTGGGCATCGGCTCCTCTGCGTTCTCTCCGTCTACTTGGGCGGCAGCTTGCCGCCGCTTCTGAGCACGCGCGTCTCGCCCACGACGAGCACGCAGTCTATGCACTCCTTCACGAACGCCGCGATGTCGGAGACCGACACGATGCCGACCGGCTTGCCGTCGCGCAGCACCGGGAGGCGACGCATCGCGAGCTCGCGCTGCATTCGGACCGCCGGCAGCAGGTCCATGTCCTCCTCGAGCGGCACGAAGTCGGTGAACATGATCTCCTCGACGCTGACGGTGCTAGGGTCTGCACCGGCCGCGACGACGGTGTGGGTGATCTGCCGGTCGGTCACCAGTCCGAGCAGGGTGTCCTCTTCGACTACCATCACCGAACCGACCTGCTGGTCTCGCATGAGCGCCGCCGCCTCGCTGACGCTCGTGCTCGGAGGGCAGGAGACCACTCTCGGCGTCATGATGTCCCGGACTTTCATCGTGTCACCTTCCTGGCATCGTCATGTCGTCAGGCGCTCGCTAGGAGCGGGCTATCGTCTCGAAAGGGCAATTCGACTCACACATGCCGCACTTGATGCAGATGTCCTGGTCGATGACGTGGACCTCCTTGAGAACCCCAGTGATCGCCGAGACGGGGCAGTGTTTCTTGCACACCCCGCAGCCCTTGCACGTCTCGAGTATGCGGAACTCGGTGAGGTGCGTGCAGGAGCCCGCCCGGCAGTGATGATCGACGATGTGCTCGTCGTACTCGTGCCGGAAGTAGCGGATCGTAGTGAGCACCGGATTGGGGGCCGTCTGCCCCAGACCGCATAGTGACGTGGCACAGATGTCGTTGGCGAGCGCCTCGAGGTTGTCGACGTCCTCAGGCTCGCCCTTGCCCTCGCAGATGCGCGTCACGGTCTCTAGCATGCGCTTCGTGCCGATCCGACAGGGAACGCACTTGCCGCACGACTCGCTCTGTGTGAATGCCAGGAAGAACCTGGCGAGATCCACCATGCACGTGCCTTCGTCGACCAAGACCATCCCGCCCGAGCCGATGAGCGCGCCTATCTCGCCAAGCGAATCGAAGTCGAGCGGCAGGTCCACGTACTGCTCCGGAACACACCCGCCCGAAGGCCCACCGATCTGCATGGCCTTGAAGCGTTTATCACCTCGCATGCCCCCGCCTATGTCGTTCACGATCTCACGGATCGTTACACCCATTGGCACCTCGATCAGGCCGGTGTTCTTCATGCTCCCGGTGAGCGCGAAGACCTTGGTGCCGGGTGAGCCCTCGGTGCCCAGGGCGCGGAACGCTTCGGCGCCGTTGGCGATGATCCAGGGGACGTTGGCCAGCGTCTCGACGTTGTTCAGCACGGTGGGCTTGCCGAAAAGCCCGGCCTCCACCGAGTGCGGCGGTGTGAAGCGCGGCATGCCGCGCTTGCCTTCGATGGAGCGCATCAGGGCCGTGGACTCGCCGCAAACGAACGCACCCGCGCCCTCGAAGACCTTGAGTCCGAACGAGAAGCCCGATCCAAGGATGTCCTCACCAAGGAGTCCGTGCCGCTCCGCCGCCTGGATCGCCTTTCGCATGCGTTGCACCGCCAGCGGGTACTCTGCGCGGACGTACACGTAGCCATCTTGCGCGTCGATAGCGTATGCGGCCAAGGCCATGCCCTCGATGACGCTGTGGGGATCGCTCTCCATGATGCTGCAATCCGCGAACGCTCCAGGAGCGCCCTCGTCGCCGTTGGCGATCACGTACCTGGTTGAGGACGGGACCGTGCTGCACGCCTCCCACTTGAGTCCGGTCGGGAATCCCGCACCTCCGCGTCCTCGTAGGCCGGAGTCCTTGATCTCATCGATCACCTGTTGCGGCGTCATCTCCAGGATGGCCTTCCTCAGGCTCAGGTACGCCCCGCGCTCCCGCGCGTCGTCGATGTCCTCAGGGTCGATCACACCGCAGTTCCTCAGAACGATCCGCCTCTGGATGCGGTTGAAGGGGAGGTCTCCGTAGCTCGCGATCGAGCGTTCGGTGCCGGTCTTGTCGTCCTGCTCCCTGTGAAGGAGTTCCGCCGCAGGTCCTCCATCGCCGACGATGCTCTCGACTATGCGCTGAGCCTTCTCCTTCGTGATCTTGGGGTAGAAGATGTCGCTAGGGCTGATAACGGTGATCGGGCCGAGCTCGCACAGACCATGGCAGCCCGTGCGCACGACCCGCACGCGGGCGCTCGCGCCTGCCCGGGCGACAGCGGCCTCGATCTCGGCGGCTGCATCGAGCGACCCGTTCATGATGCAGCCCGAGCCCGTGCAGATGCGCACGAGCGTCTGGGACTCGTGCATGGCGTTGGCGACCGCACGCGACTTCGCGCCCGTGTTGTCGCGAGCGCTCACTGCGCGGTCTCCCGCCTGAAGCGCGCCGCGAGCTTCCTTGCTCCCTGTGCGTCGAGCCCCCCGAACGTGTGGTCGTCGACGAGCACGACGGGCGCTATCCCGCAGCATCCGACGCACGCGACTGACTCGATCGTGAAGCTCAGGTCCTCGGCGGTCGTACCCACCTTGACGCCAAAGGCGTCTTCGATGACGCGTGTGACCTCGTTGGCGCCGCGAACGTGGCACGCGATGCCGTGGCAGATGCGCACGATACGCTTGCCTCGCGGTGTGAGGTGGAACTGAGCGTAGAAGGTCGCCACTCCGAAGACTGCTGAGAGCGGCATCTCGAGGTCCTCCGCGATGCGCGCGAGCGCCTCCTTCGGTAGATAGCCGTAGGCGTTCTGTGTCGCCTGCAGGACAGGGATGAGCGCGCTCTGCGCGGAGCCGTCGCCGGTGGGCGCGTGCTCGGCGATCACCGCGTCGAGCGGAGCGTAGTCGAAGGTACGCTCGGCCTGTGTGGCGCATGTGCACTCATGCTGGCTCATCGGCGGTCCTAACGGTATCGGGCGGCTGGCCGTGCGGCTGGCCGCACGGAGAGGTTGCTGCGTTCGGTCTTCTCGGCGGTCGCGTGCGAATCGAGGGCGGAACGGCTAGTCGAGGTAGGAGTTGCAGTAGAGGGTCTCGTTCTGGAGCACGGAGAGTGAGCGCTGAATGGCTTCGTTCGACGCGAGCATCGCCACGTCCTCGTTCACGACCGCCATCTGCCACTCGTCGTTCGGGTCCATGATCGCCGCATCGAGTCCTGCGGGGATGAGCAGCGAGAGGAACGCGGCCGCAAGTGGCGACTTCACGTGCTCCGGACACCCATTGTAGATGTTGGAAAGCCCAACGACGGTCTTGAGCGGCGGCTCATTGAGCTGCTTGAACATGGCGATAGCCTCTAGGGCCTCGGTCGCCTGCTGCTGGGCAACGGCGACAGGGAGGAGCAGCGGATCGAGGTACAGCCGATCGAGTGGGACGTCGAACTCCATCATGGCGCCCATGATCTCGGTCGCTGCCATGACGCGCTCGTTCGCGTCACGACTCACGCCCGCCTCGGTCATCGCCAACC
>CAYWCB010000011.1:0-9343 GCA_964456615.1 uncultured Eubacteriales bacterium
CCGCGAAGGCGGCCGCAACATCGCCGCACCGCGCCTCTTGGTGCCCTACCCACCGAGGAGCGTCACCACGACGTCGTGCTCGCCCGGTTCCTCGGCGATCGGCACGGCAAGGCCGTCGAGCGCGACGCCGTCGAGGTCGACCCGGGCCACCCCGCGGTTCACGCCTCGGGGATTGTCCACTCGGACCCGGTAGGTGACCCCGCCCGAGCGGTACGTCATCGAGTAGGTCTGCCAGTCCTTGGGGATGCACGGCTCGACGACGAGGTGCCGGACCCCGTCTCTCGCCTCGATGCGCAGGCCGAAGAGATACTCGAGCGCTGCGCGGTAGAACCACCCCGCGGAGCCCGTGTACCAGGTCCAACCCCCCCGGCCGGCGTGCGGGTGCACGCCATACACATCGGCCGGTATGACATAAGGTTCGACAACGTAGCGCCGCGCGTCCTCGGCAGTGAGCGCGTGCGAGATCGGGTTGATGAGGTCGAGGAGAGAGACGGCCTCATCCCCGTCGCCCCTCAACAGGTAGGCAAGGACGAGCCAGATCGCTGCGTGCGTGTACTGACCGCCGTTCTCGCGCACGCCGGGAACGTAGCCCTTGATGTAGCCGGGGTCGTTCCTCATGCGATCGAACGGTGGCGTCAGCAGCGCGATGAGGCCGTCCTCCCGGCGCACCAGCTTCTCCTCGACGGCGTCGATCGCCGAGCGCGCACGGTCGTCATCGCCGAAGCCCGAGATGATGGCCCAGCTCTGCGAGACCGAATCGATGCGGCACTCCTCGCTCTCGCGCGAGCCGAGGGGAGTGCCGTCGTCGAAGTAGGCGCGCCGGTACCATGCGCCGTCCCACCCGTCGCGCTCGACGGCCTCGGCGAGCTGCTCCGCGAGCGCCCGATAGCCGTCGGCGCGCCCGGCATCGCCCACGAGATCGCAGACACGCGCGAAGCGCGACGCGGTGTGGGCGAGGAACCACCCGAGCCATACGCTCTCGCCGCGGCCCTCGTGACCGACGCGGTTCATACCGTCGTTCCAGTCCCCGCATCCGATGAACGGCAGCCCGTGGGCGCCGAGCCCGTGGCGGTCGAGCGCCGCGATGCAGTGCTCGTACACTGTAGCTGCCGTCTCGCTCACGGCGGGCTGGAGGTAGAGGCTCTCCTGGTCGAGCGGGAGTTCGGGGCCCTCGATGAACGCCGTGCGCTCCTCGAGCAGGGAGACGTCCCCGGTTGCGGCGACGTACTCGGCCACGACGAGGGGAAGCCAGTGCCGGTCGTCGGAGAAGTGCGTGCGCACCCCTCGTCCCGAGTGCGGCTGCCACCAGTGCAGGACGTCACCGGCCTCAAACTGGTGGCGGGATGCTTCCACGATGTGGTCGCGGGCGATGTCGGGGCGGACGTGCAGGAGGGCGAGGACGTCTTGCAGCTGGTCGCGGAAGCCGAACGCGCCACTCGACTGGTAGGCGCCGGTGCGGCCCCACATACGGCACGCCAGCGTCTGGTAGAGCACGTTGCCGTTCACCATGATGTCGAGCGCGGGGTCCGGGGAGCGCACCTGCACGCTGCCGAGGAGGTCCGCCCAGAATGCGCGCACCGACGCGAGCGCGTCGTCGATCGCGCCGGGCGAGCGGAAGCGCTCGACGACCCGGCGGGACTCGTCGAGGGTGGCGGTCTGGCCGAGCATGAACGAGACGTCGGCCGACTCCCCCGGTGCGATCTCGAGTCCTGTCATGAGAGCGCCGCAGTTGTCGTGGAAGCGTCCGGACTGCGCGCCGAGACCCTTGCGGTACATGGCTTCCGGGTTGCGCGGCTCGCGGTTGCGGCCGACGAACTCCGTTCGACTCGCGGTCCATGAGTGGATCTCACGGTCGCACGCGAGGAACGCCGGCCGCCCCGGGAAGTCGAGGTTGAAGTGGTTGTGCGCCGTGAGCGTGTCGGTCTCGGCGTCGAACCAGGTGACGACCCGCTGCTGGGCGCGACTCCGTGAGTCTCCGAGCACCCACTCGATGAACTGCGTCACTGAGAGGCGCCGCGCCTCCTCGCCGAGGTTGGTGAGGCGCAGTCGTACGATCCGGACGGGTGCGTCCATGGCGACGAACCATTCGACCTGCTGGGCGAGGCCCCGACTCGTGTGCTCGAAGCGCGTGAAGCCCTTGCCGTGCGTGATGACGTACGGTTCCGGACCGCGAACCGGCAGGGGGGTCGGGCTCCAGAACTCACCGGTCTCCTCGTCGCGGATGTAGAGCACCTCGCCGCTGCCATCGGCCACGGGGTCGTTGTTCCAGGTCGTGACTCGGTTCTCGTGGCTGTTGAGCGCCCACGTGCAGCCCACGCCGGCCTCCGAGACGAGGCAACCGAAGCCGGCTGTGGCCATGACGTTGATCCACGGGGCCGGGGTCGTCTCGCCTTGGCCGAGGACGATGACGTAGTCGCCGGTCTTCTCATCAAAGCCTCCGATGCCGTTGTCGTAGGCGAGCCTCGGACGCTCGAAGTCCGCCGACGGCCACTCCCGCGCCTCGCGGGTGGGGGTGAGGTCGCCTGGAAGGTCGGGGCGCGCGCCCCTACGGCTCAACTGGAGCTCGATTGTGCCGCCATCGCCCTCGAGCGTCGCCCGCGCGACCGAGAGCAGTAGGTTCAGGACGTCGGGGTGCATCTGGTCGGCTCGCCGCAGATAGATCCCGCCGGGCTTGTCGACGAGCTGTAGCGCATGCCCCGTTCGCACGAGCAGCCGCAAGCGGTCGTCGAGTTCGTCGGCATAGGCTGAGGGCCGCGTGTTGAGAACGACGAGGTCGGCGACGAGGCCCTTGTGCCGCCAATACTGATGCGCAAGGATCGCCTGTCTGACGAGCGGGGTGTGCTCCAGCTCCTCGACGCGGACGAGCAGGACCGGGAAGTCGCCCGATATGCCGATCGACCACAACCCGGAGATCTGAAGCTCGGTCTCCACGGGGGTCTTGACCTTGAGCCGGGACGCCGGGTCCGTGAGCAGGAGCCGCGATGCGAGCCTCTCGAACGTGATCGCCTCCTCAGGTGTGATGCCGAGGTCGCGCAACTCGAGCTGCGTCGCCGTCCACGCAAGGTCGAGAGCGCGCTGCGCGCCCCACGGGTCGTGGTACTTCTCGACGAGTCGGACCGCGGCATCGCGGTCCTTGGCGACGCCCGTTGTGAACACGAGCCGGGCGCTCTCTCCGGGTCCCACCTTCACGGTGCGATGCAGGCTGCAGGAGGGGTCGAGGACCGCGCCCGTGCTGCATCCGAGCCTGCCGCCGCGCTCCACGGCGACGGGATTCGTCGCGCCCCGCAGCCGCCCCAGGAACGCCGCGCGGTCGGTCTCGCACGACCACTCGCACTCCTCGTTCTCGCAGGCGAGCACGTGCAGGCCCCATCTCCGTTCCTCTTCGGAGGAACGCGGTCTTCGCGAAAACAGGACGGCGTTCAGGTCCTCGAGCACCTCAGTCTCCACGAAGAGGTTCGAGAAGGACTTGTGCGCCTGGTCCGCCGCCTGGGGGGTGAGAGCGATCTCGAAGTACGACGTCACCTCGAGCACGCGCTTCTCACGGCCGTGGTTCGTGATCGTGATGCGGCGCACTTCGACGTCGTCCTCGGGTGAGACGGCCACCTCGACGTGGGTCTCCAGGTCCCCGTCGGAGCGCCTGTACTCGGCCTTGTCGGGAGCGAAGGTGGCAAGATAGGTGTCGGGCGGCTTCGGACAGGGCTGGTCGGTCGCCGAGAAGACCTCGCCGGTCTCGGCGTCGCGGATGTAGAAGAACATCCCCCAGCAGTCCCGCGTGACGTCCTCGCGGTAGCGGGAGACAGCGAGGTCCTCGTAGCGGCTGTAGCCGCCCCCGGCGTTGGTGACCATGACCGAGTAGCGCCCGTTGGACAGGAAGTGGGTCGAGGGCACGGGCGTTCCCCCCACAGGATACGAGCGAGCCACCGGCGGCGGGAGCTCGCGGAGGGAGCGCACGAACCGGACTTCCTCGACGTGCGGCTGCGTGATCTGGACGTGCCTCGGCACGCGCTCTTGCAGCAGGAGTTCTGCCGACATGACGAGCGGGTCGGCGTGGAACCGGCGCCGCATCTTCTCGCCGGTGAGCTCGTTGCCGATGGCGAGGAAGCTCATCCCCTGATGGTGTGCGAAGTAGGCCCTGACGATCGCGCGTGTCTGGCCCGCGGGCACGCGCCCCGGCGTGTAGTCGATCGCCTCGTAGTAGCCCCAGCGACCCTCGCCGCCCTCGCGCGCGATCGAGCTGAGGTTCTCGAGGACGCTTTGGGAGTCGATCGGCAACGCGAGCAAGGAGGCGTACGGGGCGATGACGACGTCCTCGGACAAGCCGCGCTTCAGGCCGAGGCCAGGCACGCCGAAGGCCTGGTACTGGTAGATCAGGTCGGCGTCCTTCGCGTTGAAGGCGGACTCGGAGACGCCCCACGGCACGCCGCGGTCTTTGCCGTACTGCTCCTGGCGGCGCACGACCGTCTCGTAGGTCTCGTCGAGGAGCGTGCCCTCCCACGAACGCATCACGAGCAGAGGCATCAGGTACTCGAACATCGATGCGCTCCACGACACGAGCGCGCGACCGTTGCCGGTCTGCGTGATGAGCCGTCCCAGCCGGAACCAGTGCTCTTGGGGCGCATCGCCCTTGGCGATCGCAAGGAAGCTCGCGAGGCGACACTCGCTTGCGAGCATGTCGTAGAACGAACTGTCGAGGCGCCCCTCGGCGGTGTTGAACCCGATACTGAAGAGCGATCGCTGCCGGTCGAAGAGCACCGTGAAGTCGGTGTGCTCCCACATCTGGCGCGCGATGTCCGTGTCGATCCTCAGCCGGGACAGCAGCTCTGCCGCGCGCGGTCTCGTCGAACGGATGCCTGCCGACACGCGTGACGCCCACTCGCGAACGTCCGCAGCGTCATTCTCGTGCGCGTTCGACGGCGGCTCGACGGCCAATCGGTCGAGGACGTCGAGCACCTCCGTGAGCCCCTCCGCAAGCCCAACGAGGCTCGGCACGAAACGCGTGAGGGGCGCGAGCACGGGCGCGTCTTCGTCCGACGGCACCACGCCCGGCATCTCGTTCAGGAGGGCCGCCCACGGGGCGAGATCGTCGACGAGCTGTCGGACGGCCTCGACGTCGGCTATCACCGCTCGGGCCGAGGAGACGACCCGCTCGGCGGCTGCGACGGACGCGGACTCCGCGTCGAGCGCGCCGCCCAGAGGCTGGAGCGCGAGCGCGAGCCGATCGGCCTGATCGGATAGCCGGGCCACCAGCGCGGCCCAATCACCCAGATTGGCCGGGGCCTCCCCGAGCTCCAGGCCGCGGCCTATCTCGTCGAGGACGTCCATGATCGGTTGGACGGGATGGGAGTTGAGCGCCGTCCGCTCGCTGACGAAGTCATCGAGCGCGAGCCTGACCGTGTCCCGCAGGCCGAGGGCGAGCTGGCGACCGAGCAGCGGCCCCTCGGAGGCCTCGAGCATGCCGACCCGCAGCACGAGCAGGTGCCCGGCCAGATTGCCGCTGTCGACAGTAGAGATGTAGGTCGGCCTCAGCGGCTCGAGGGTCGCGATGTCATACCAGTTGTAGAAGTGACCGCGGAACCGCTCAAGTCCGGCCATCGTGCTGATGGTCGACGCCACGCGCTCCACAAGCCCCTCGAGGGTGACGAACCCAAGGTCGAACGCGTTGAGGTAGGAAAGCAGCTGGAGGCCGACGTTGGTGGGCGAGGTCCTCCAGGCGATGACGCCTTTCGGGTCCTCCTGGTAGTTGTCCGGCACGAGGTAGTGGCCCTCGGCGGTGACGAAGTGCTCGAAGTAGCGCCACGTCTTGCGCGCGATCCGCCTGAGGAGCTCGCGCTGCACGTCCGTGAGCGGGACATGCACGGGGGGCGGCGTCGGCTTCGACACTCGCCACGCGAGGAGCGGTGCCAGCGCCCACGCGACGCCTATGGGTACCGTCGCCCATGCGCGCGACGGGTACTGGACGGTCGCCACGACGAGCAGCCCTGCCGAAAGGACCGATGAAGGCCACATGCGGTGCACGAATCCCGCGCGCGTGGAGCCGAGGCGTCTGGCGGCGTCGTCCGCGGTCTCCCACTCGAGAAGGCGCTTGCGCGATACGGAGACGCGCCACAGCGCGCGCAGGATCGCATCCGTGGCCACCCACGCTCTGTGTGGCAGCATCGCGAGCTCGAAGGTCGCGCGAGCGATGTCACGGTGTGTGTCGCGTGCGATCGCTCGCAGTGAAGACGCGAGATGCACGGCACGCGGGCGCCTGACGATCGCATCGACCAAGCCGTAGAGGATCGGGAACGTCACGAACAGCGTGACGAACGCCGGCCAACCCAGCGCGGGGGCGTCGAGCGCGAGCCATCCGAGCGTGAGCAGGAGGACGCTCGTCAGCGGAACCAGACTGCGTCGCAGGTTGTCGACGACCTTCCAACGCTGCAGGACACTGAGCGGGTTGACCGCCAGGCGCCCGCTTGCGTCTCGCACGCTGAGCCCCAGCCACGGCAGCGTCTGCCAGTCGCCCCGTGTCCATCGGTGCACGCGTGACTGGTCGGCCAGGAAGCTCGCGGGGTAGTCGTCGAGCACCTCGACATCGGTCGCGAGAGCGGTCCGGAGGAACGACCCCTCGATGAGGTCGTGCGAGAGCAGCGAGTCCTCGGGGAAGCGTTCTTCCAACACGCCGAGGAACACGCCGAGCTCGAAGATGCCCTTGCCCGTGAAGCTCCCCTCTCCGAAGACGTCCTGGTAGGTGTCCGAAGCCGCGCCGACGTAGGGATCCAGCCCCGTCACGCCCGAGTACATCCATGCGTACAGGCTTCTTCGCGATCCCGTGAGCGTCATGCTCACACGGGGCTGCACGAGGCCGAAGCCCTCCTCCACGCGCGGCTGTCCGTGATGCCACCGTGCGCGGTTGAGCGGGTGGGCTACGGTGGATATGAGCTTGCGTGCGCCGTCTCTCGGCAATTGCGTGTCGGCGTCGAGCGTGACTACGAAGGTGACGTCTCGCCTGAAGCCGGCGTCGCCGATCTTGTGAGTGAAGCTCGAACCGCACTCACCGTGCAGAAGGCGCGCGAGTTCCAGCAGCGCGCCTCGCTTGCGCTCCCAACCCATCCACAGGCCCTCGGAGCTGTTGAACGTCCTGGTGCGGATGAAGAGGTGGAACGGGCGCAAACCGTGTTCGATGGCGTAGCGGTCGTTGAGCTCGTTCACCGCGCGCACCGCGGCCTCGACTATCTCGTCATCGTCGTCACGCCGGGGCTCCTCAGAGCCCTTGAGGTCGCCGAGGAGCGCGTACGCGATGTTGGGATCGCGATTCGCCAGGTAGGAGATCTCGAGCCCATCCATCACGGACTGAGTCGCTGGCACCGAGGACAGCAGCGTCGGTACCACGACGAGCGTGCGATGCGACTCGGCGATCGGGTGTACGAAGTCGAGCTTGAGGAGCGGGCGCGGCGGGTAGAGCACGGCGAGCACCCGGTTCGTCACGCCGAGCGCAAGCTCCGACAGGGGCACGAGACCGAGGACAGCGACGATCGCGGTGCCGATGGCGGAGCCGCCCGCGAGGGTCATCCACCACACGACGAGCGACATGAGGATGGCGGTCATGCCGCCAAGCAGCGATCCGTAGATGAGGCCGCGAAAGCGCAGCGGCCCCCTGTACATGCGCTCGCGTGCCCTCGGGCGATAGCCGACCGCGGGCTCGAGGTCGTTGCGGCCGTCGCTGACCAGGTAGTACGCGACATGGCCGCGGACGAGGTCACCGGGATCGCGGACGAGGGAGTCCGTGGCCAGGGCCAATGAGGCCTCGACGATCTCGAGTTCTCCAAGCGGGCAGCGTCTGGCCATCTGCTCGACCGCATGACGACACCGGTCGCGGCTCTCGAAGTCCATCCGCGGGTAGACACCGGCGGGGTCTTCGTTCAAGCCCTGTTCGACGAGGCTCGCTCGTTCGAAGAACGTCTTCCATTCGAACGCGTCGAGGAACCTGATCGAGGTTATCGAGTTGGCGATCGAAACCTGATTGGCGGCCTGCTCCTGCTGTAGAGCGTGCACGCGTTCTTCCAGCACGATCCCGAGCGCTTTGAGTCGGCTCTCGAGCCATGCGGCCGCTGCCTCGCTGCCGGCCTCCAGGCCGCCGAGGCGCTGGGCCAACCGCATGTAGAAGGCCGGTATCGCGTCTCTGGAGACCGCGTCGAGTTCCTCGAGCAGTGCTGGCAGTTGCTCGGGTGCGTTCGCCGCGGTAAGGACGATCCGCTCCGCCCAGCCGTCGGCGGCCTGCTCGGCCCTGTGCGAGCGGACGACGGCGCGCGACAAACGTCGCAGGTTCTCGACGAGCGCGAGCCTGAGCATGATCGGTAGGGCCCAGACCTCGCCGATCGCGAGCGGCGAGATGTCTTGATAGGCGTCGACGTAGCGGTACAGATACGTCTCATCAAGGCGGGCATCCGTGTGGGTCAGGAGCTCGACCGCGGCTTCGAACACACGCGGATACCCCACGTACGCACCTTCGGTAAGGCGTGGGAGCTCGACGCCGTAGTGCGCCGGGAGGTCCCGACGCACGGCGAGGAGCTGCTCCTCGATGAGGTAGTAGTTGTCGAGCAGCCATTCGCTCGCGGGAGACATCGAGAGTTGCTCCCGCGCGGCCGCGGCAAGTACGACATTGTCCTCGGCGAGACACCTCGCGGCCCTGTCGGCCAGCGCGATGAGCGGTGTCGTCCTGATCGGCGGCTCGGTCGTCGCCTCTTGGACCGATGCGAGGATGCGCGCCTCGTCGGCAAGCCGGTCGGCGCTCAGCAGGTACCCACGGAAAGGGGCATCCTCGGCGATGTCATGCGTCGGCCCACCGTTTGTACGCGGTGCACGCTGCACGCGTTCGGCCACGCTTCTCCTCCGGTCGTGGACTCACACAAGAGCGCACGTCAGCGCGGTCTTCCGCGCGTTGATTGGCGCCTTGCTGTGTCATCGTCGTGCAGAAACAGGCGCGCCCCAGGGCGCACGTATAGTATCCCCGAGTCCCGTTCGGCGAGCAGAGGAGTTTGCACGAAGAATACCCCATGGGGTATGCTTCGCTAAGACAGACCAAGGAGTCCTCGATGAAGAGCAAGTGGCTGATATGGGCAGCCGTGGCAATCATCCTCGTGGTTGCCGCGTATCTGGGTCTAAGGCCTGCACCGAAGGCTCAAGGCGTCGTGAACGTAGACTCGGCGAAGGTGCAGGAACTGCTCGATGATCCCGGCTCGGTGCGCATCATCGACGTGCGCACCGCCGGCGAATACGAGGCCGGGCACCTCAGGGGAGCCGAGAACGTCCCGATCGAGCAGGTGCAGTCGGCCGCCGCCGGATGGGAGCGCGAGCAACCTCT
>CAYWCB010000011.1:9353-22666 GCA_964456615.1 uncultured Eubacteriales bacterium
GTACTGCGCGACGGGCGCGCGTTCCGCCGTAGCGGTGCGGCAGCTCGACAGCATGGGCTTCGAAACGATCTACCACTTCGACGACGGGCTCGTCGCGTGGCAAGGCGAGCTCGACACCGGAGCCGCGCAACCGGTGGCTCAGGCGCCGGTGGTGAAGACGAACGGCAAGCCCATCATGTACGAGTTCTTCACGGACTGGTGACCCAGCTGCAAGACGATGAAGCCTGTGGTCGACAGGCTGGAGAAGGAGTACAAGGGCAAGGTCGAGTTCAGGCTCTACGATGTCGAGAAGGACGCCGAGGGCCAGAAGCTCATGCAGCAGTACAACGCGCAGTATGTGCCGACGTTCGTGTTCGTGAACTCCGACGGCTCGAAGTCAGACCTCAAGGTCGGCGAGGTGGATGAGGCCGAACTCCGGAAGGCTCTGGACGCGCTCAAGTAGGCAGATCGAGCGCGGTCTGGGGCGCGAGGTCGCGTGGGCGCGGGAGAAGGGGTATAACACTAGTAGGGCGCCGCGGTCACGGCGACATTCATCGGCTGCAAAGGAGTGGATGGGTACAGGTGAGAGCGACTCAGACGACCCAGACTCGACCGGGATGGCAGATGAAGGCCTTCGGCAGGCGATACGGGTAGCGAAGTCAGTTCGTACGTCGATGGTTCAAGCGGTTCGTTCGAGGAGTGCCTGAAGGGGCACTCGCGGAAAGCAAGGATCGTCAGGGCCGCCGAAGAGCCGGGCATAAGCCTCTGGAGCACTGGGGATGCGGACGGGAGCGGAAAGCTCGCCGGACAAGAGTCCCCAAGGATGACCTTTTGGAGGGGTGCCTCGGGCGGTGCGAAGGCCATCCCGGTCCGCTCTATCGAGCGGCACGCCGGATCGACATGATGACGAAGAGGGCTGGTCAATGCAGGACCAGCCCTCTGTGCTTGTCGACAGCCGTTCCTCGTGACAGCGCGCCTGTTGCATCTGTGGGCGTTCGAGACCGCTTCGCCTGCCCAGCGGGTCGTGTGAAGGTTTCGTTGCGTCCGGGCAGGGAGGTTGACGCCTGCCTTCGCGCAGTATGCGATGGTGTGTGCATGTCGCGTGCCGCAGTCGAGCGCGATATGGTGCGACAGCGTTCGAAGCCGGTGACTTCTGAGGATGGGGAGTGTTCGCGATGCGCCTGCTCACGACACCGCTCGACCGGACCCTGCCGCGGTGGGTCCTCATCGCCGCCCTGCTGGCCGGTGCGTGGGTGGTGCCCGCGAAGCCGGTCGCCGGTGCAGCTTGAGGCGTGGACGAGACACCGCCCGTGACGACGGTGACGCTGGATCCCACGAATGCCGGCCAGGAGTGGTCGAGCGTTCCCGTGACCGTGACCATGAGCGCGTTCGATGCGGGATGCGCCAACCCGAGCATCTGGTATCGACTGGACGGCAGCGGCCTGACCAAGTACCTGGGGCCGTTCGTCATCCACAAGGCAGGTGAGACCACGGTCGAGTACCAGGCGCTCGACTCGTCCGGGAACTGGGAGGTCCCCAGGGCGTTCCTCGTGCGCATCGGAAGTACCGCTCCGCGGGTGACGCACGACGCAGGGGCGACGTATCTCGACTCGGCGACGATCCATCTCACGGCCACGAGCGGCGGCTCGGGCATCGCGCTGTTCCAGGCCCGTCTGGACGACGAGCCGACGCAGACCGCGACAGCGGACGCGATCACCGTGTCCTCGGCGCAGCCCGGCGATCACGTCATCCACTACTACGCACGCGACGGCTTGGGCCACGACGTGTCCGGTGCCATCCGGTTCACAATCCAAACCACCCCTCGCTCGGTCGCGATCGCCGCCAGCGTGAAGCAGCTCATGTATCCCTCGATCGTCGAGCTCACGGCCACCGCCACCAACCCCGAGACGACGACCGCGCTCTTCCAGGCGCGCCGGGTCGACCGGACCGTCTGGGAGGACCTCGGGACGGTGAGCTCGTCCACCGGACAGTTCGTCTTCCTCGATGTGCCACGGTTCGGGTACTCCTACCGCGCCGTCGTCGGCTCGGTCGAGTCGAGTGCCGTGCTGGTGACGGTGCGTGTGCCGCTCGGCAGGCCAGTGGCCAGTACGACCCGGATCAAGGTCGGGCGCGTCCTGGGCCTGTGGGGCACGATCCGTCCCAAGCACGGACCGGCCACGGCCGAGATCAGGTACCGCCTTTACTGGCAGAGGTACGACACCAGGACGCGCAGGTGGGTGAACGCCACCCCGACGAGCATCTCCATCGATCCTCGCAACGACATCAACAGCGACACGTCGAAGTGGGTGTTCAGGCTCAGCACGCGAAAGAGCCTGATCGGGACCTGGAGGGTCCGGTTCTTCCACGAGTGCCCCCGGCACAAGGCCTCGTACTCGCCGTGGAGGACGTTCTCGGTGGTGAAGTAGCCGGGTATCGGAGCAGGGTCTTCCCGCCTGCGAGGGGCGGGAAGATGCCGGCGGGCGGAGGCCGGGCTGCCCGCTCGCGCCTGAGCCGTGGTATCATTCCTGGCTGCTCGGGGACGTAGCTCAGTTGGGAGAGCGCGGGCTTTGCAAGCCTGAGGTCGTGGGTTCGAGCCCCATCGTCTCCACCATAGAAAACACCAGGCCAGCGCCCTAGTTTCGGGGCGTTGGCCTTCTCCTTGCGGGCAGTGAAGCGCGGAATCCTACCGCAATCCTACCGGCGGTTGCCGCTCGGCTGCCTTGACCTACTCTTTCGCGGCTTGGTCGCCTCGGTGAGCCAGCGTTGTAGATTGGTCTGCGCGGCCTTGGATTCGTCGGAGAACACGCCCGCGTAGTAGTCGAGCGTCACTCGGGCCGAGGAGTGCCTCATGGCTGTCTGGAAGTACGTAGCGCTGCGGCCTTGTGGAACCAGGGCACTCGCGTACGTTCGCCCAAGATCGTGAAGCACGACGCTATCGCGAGAAGTTCTTGCACAAAGAGCCTAGGTATGGCGGGCAGTACTTCGGCGTGATCGAGGACCACATGCACCGGGGGGTTCCGCACGCGCACGTACTCATGGAGGATTGCGTAGATTGGCGCTGGGTGTGGAGCAGGTGGAAGGGTTCGCGAGGGCTGTTCTGCTCGCGCCCAGCCGAAAGTGGGGCATTCTACTACGTGGTCAAGTACGCTCTGAAGGATGGGCGCTGTGCCGAGCGTGTCTTCGAACGGCTAGTAGCGGATGGTGGGCGCTAGGGGTGGTTCGGGATGTCACTGCGGCGTGGAAGATGCCCTATCATGAGCGACATGAGAGTGGGCATCAGCGGCGAGGACCGTGAGCGCAACGCGTACCACCGCAGCGGCGTCTCGATCGAGTTTGGCGACGTTGGCGACAGGTACAACAAGTGGGAATCGCCGGTCGCGATCATCGTCGATGGTCCGTACGGCGTCGGTGGGTTCCCTGGCGACCCTCCGACCCCTGAAGGGCTCGCTGCGTGGTACGAGCCTCACATTGCTGCATGGTCTCTTGGCTCCACGCCAATGACTACTCTGTGGTTCTGGAACACGGAACTTGGCTGGGCCAATGTGCACCCGGTCCTGCAGCGGTACGGCTGGAGATATCGCAGCTGCCACATCTGGGACAAAGGCATGGCTCACGCCGCCGGGAACTCGAACACCAAGAGCCTCAGGAAGTTCCCTGTCGTGAGCGAGGTATGTGTCCAGTACACGCGTGAAGCTGAGTTCGACGTTGATGGCGAGACGTTGGGAATGCAAGACTGGCTTCGGCACGAGTGGAAGCGTTCGGGGCTGGCCTTCTATCGGGCGAACGAAGCCTGCGGAGTGAAGAACGCTGCGACTCGGAAGTACCTGACACCCGATCATCTCTGGTACTACCCACCACCCGAAGCGTTTGCCGGGCTAGTCGAGTACGCAACCAAGTACGGGGACCCGAATGGCCGACCCTACTTCTCGCTCGATGGCGTAGAACCGCTCACGGCGCACGAGTGGAGTCGTATGAGGGCCAAGTTCTCCTGCGATCTCGGCGTCACGAACGTGTGGAGAGAGCCAGCGGTGCGGGGAATCGAGAGGCTCAAGAGCGGGCTGAAGTGCTTGCACACGAACCAGAAGCCGCTGAAGTTGATCGAGCGGATTATCGTCGCGAGCACCGACGTGGGCGACTTGGTGTGGGAGCCGTTCGGGGGGCTGTGCTCCGGCGCGGCCGCATCGCTGAAGCTCGGGCGGCGATGTCATAGCTGCGAGATCATTCGTGACTACTTCGAAGCAGCAGTCAGCAGGTTGGAGGATGTGGATGTCGCCGACGTGTCCGACGAGGCCTGTACTGGCTAGCAATGACCCGCTTTGCGAACTGCAGGCGGATGTGAAGAAGGCGCTCGAAGCGCTGCCATTCTACTTCAAGAGCGATATCCACATCAGTCGTCTTTCGGCCACCGACATCTTCACTCTGAGCGGAGCCCTCGGAGCGACAATCGAGGATCAGGTCGTGAAGACACTGAACGTACTCCGCTCGACATGGGACCCAGTCGATCTATACGCTGACTATGCATTCGTTCGACAGGCTCAGACGTTTCCTGACGTGCTCCTGCGTCGGAACTCTGTGGCGGCCGGTCCGGACATCCTTCTTGGAATCGAGCTCAAGGGCTGGTACGCCCTGGCAAAGGAAAGGGAGCCGAGTCTGCGGTTCCAGGTGACGCCGGCGGCTTGCGCGGATATCGACCTGGTTGTTGTTGTCCCGTGGTTGCTGTCGGCTGTTGTGTCAGGTTCACCCGAAGTGCTGTCGCCATTCATCGAGTCCGCTCGGTATGCTGCTGAACTGCGCAACCACTGGTGGGAGCACATGCGCACCACGACGGCGGACAAGCGGATTGACTTGTCGACAGTGAACCATCCCTATCCGAGCAAGCAGGAGCAGATTACCGACAAGCCGAAGGCTGACGGCGGCAACAACTTCGGTCGAATGCCGCGTGTGACTGACGACCAGGGTGTCGGGTTCATGGACGCCTTCACGCAGAAGATCGACGGCGAGAACGTGCTGGGTGTGCCACTCAAGTTCTGGCGACGCTTCTTCAAGCTGTTCAGTGAAGGCAAGGATGAGGCGACGATTGAGCGGCAGATCGACACCCTGCAGCGAGATATGGCGCGAGCAGGTCTACAGGGAACGGGACCTCGCCAGGCACTCAGCGACGCCGTTGCCGCGCTCCAGTCGCTGAACCAGACGCTTCCCTAGCACCCGCACCGCCGCGCGTCGGCCTGGCCTCCGATCGCTCGGGGCGGATCCCCCGACAGGTGGGGGGCGACGGCCAGCCGCTTGGGGTTCCCTGCGCGCGCGTAGCGTGCGTAGGGGCGGCGCAGACGTCGGGAGGGGGACCCGACCCGTGTTCTGCTTCTCGCCCACCGGCGATCCTACCGCAATCCTACCGGCAGGGGCTGGATGAGCAGCGATGGGGGGACCAGGCACCAGAGAATGCGCAGGTAGAAGGATCAAGCAGAACGGAGCGGGGACCGTGAGGGCGTCTTTGCAAGCCTGAGGTCGTGGGTTCGAGCCCCATCGTCTCCACCATAGAGAACACTGGAGGGCCGAACCTGTTGGAGCCGCCCTCCGTCACGCTGTGGTTCCGCCCCAAGGTGGGTAGGTGCGGATTCCGAATGCCGCGACGTCTCCTGCGCTGGCCGCTGCAGGCCAGCGTCGTCCTACACCCGGCGCAGGTTGCTTCGTGTCCAGTCCCACACCGCCGCGAGCGCGACGATAGCGCCCACGGCGAGTATCACCAGAGGCATGCTCAGATGTTCCACGGCCACGCCCGCGATCACGATGCTGGCGGTGCTCTGGCCGATCCACGGCTTGCGGTAGTGTGCGACCTTGAGGGGGGCAAGGACTCCAACCCTCACGAGCACTCCCGTCCGAGTCCGACCTTGCGCAATGGTAGCGTTGCGGGCGCGCGCCACAGAGCGGAATCTGCGACGATGGTCGAGGTGCCGAGCGAGGGGTCGGTCCGATTCGCGCACCGCGGGGTCTCGCGAGAGGCGATATGCCACGTTCGCTCAAACACGTGCTGCTCGGAAGGCCGCTCGAGACGCGCGAGGCCTTGCATCAGCGTCTGGGCAACCCGACCGCCCTCGCGGTCTTCTCGAGCGACGCTCTCTCCTCCGTCGCGTATGCCACCGAGGAGATCCTCATCATGCTCGTGCTGGCGGGGACGGTGGCCCTCCAGCTCGCCTTTCCCATCGCGCTCGCGATCGGCGTGCTGCTGGTCGTGGTGGTCGTGTCGTACCGACAGACGATACGCGCCTACCCCTCGGGCGGCGGTGCCTACATCGTCGCGAAAGAGAACCTGGGTGTCCTCACCGGCCTCGTGGCCGGGGCGTCCCTGCTCGTCAACTACGTGCTCACGGTGGCGGTTTCGGTCGCCGCGGGAACGGCCGCCGTCACGTCGGCGTTCCAGGGTCTCGCCCCGTACCGCGTGTACATCGCGGCTGGGCTCGTTCTCGTGCTCGCGATCGCGAATCTGCGTGGCGTGCGAGAGTCCGGTGTGCTGTTCGCAGGCCCGACGTACTTCTTCGTCCTCATGCTCGGGATGCTGGTCGTTGTCGGCATCTTCCGCTTCCTCACGGGGGCCCAGATCGAGGTCTCGTCGCCGGCCGCGGGACTGCCCGGAGTGAGCGAGCTGACGCTCTTCATCATCCTCAAGGCCTTCGCGTCCGGATGCACCGCCATGACAGGCATCGAGGCCATCACCAATGGCGTCCAGGCGTTCAAGGAGCCGGCTGCGAACAACGCACGCAAGACGCTCGTGTGGATGGGCGGCATACTGCTGTTCCTCTTCCTCGGTACGACGGCCCTGGCACAGATCAGCCACGTCGTCCCATCGGAGAGCGAGACCGTCGTCAGCCAGATCGCGCGCGGCGTCTTCGGTACGAACATCGTCTACTACCTGCTGCAGGCCGCCACGGCCGTCATCCTCGTGCTGGCGGCGAACACCTCCTACGCGGACTTCCCGCGTCTGGGCTCGTTCATGGCAAGCGACGGCTACCTGCCCAAGCAGCTGCGCGATCGCGGGTCGCGCCTGGTGCACAGCAACGGCATCCTCCTTCTCACGATCGCGGCGATCGTGCTCATCGTCGCGTTCGACGGCGTCACATCCCGCCTCATCCCCCTGTATGCCGTGGGCGTGTTCACGTCGTTCACGCTCTCGCAGGCGGGTATGGTCCTGCACTGGCTCCGATGCCGCGAGGAGGGGTGGCAGTGGAGCATGGTCGTGAACGGTGTCGGCGCTCTTGCGACCGGCGTGGTCACTGCCGTGATCGCGGTGACCAAGTTCTCGCTCGGCGCGTGGGTCGTGCTGGTCGTCATCCCGCTCCTCGTCCTGTGCTTCGTTTCGATCCATCGCCAGTACGAGAGGGTGGCCGACCGGCTGCGCATGCCACGGGACGCGCTGCGCAAGCTGAACTGGCAGTCCGCGAAGCGCCTGCACAACCACGTTGTCGTACTCGTCGCCTCGATCGACCGTCGCATCGTGCGCGCCCTGCAGTACGCGCGCTCGCTCAAGGCGGACTCCGTCGAGGCGATCTTCATCGACGTGGCGGGGGACAAGGGCGAGGAGATGCTTCGCGACTGGACCGAGGCGGACCTCGGCGTGCGCCTCACGGTGATCCCGTCGCCGTACCGGGAGATCATCGAGCCGATCCGGCAGTACGTTCGCGGGATCCCTCGGCCGACGGAGGATCACGTGGTCACGGTCATACTGCCCGAGTTCGTCCCGGAGGACGCGGTGGACAACATCCTCCACGATCAGACATCGTTCTGGATCAAGCGCGTGCTGTTCTTCGAGCCGAACGTCATCGTCACCGACGTGCCCTACCACCTGCGGCCCGAAGAGGGCAGGCGCTCTTCCTAGGGCCTCGTCGGACAGGCGATGCCGAGCGCCTGCAGCACCTCATCCCGCTGCTCACAGGTCGACAGCAACAACAGCTCGTCGCCCTCACGCAGGACCGTATCTCCGCGCGGGATCACCACGCCGGCATCGTGAGAGATGACCGCGGCGATCTGGGTCTCTTCGGGCATCCGTATCTCAGAGACGTGCCGGCCGATCGATTCGGTGCCCGGGGGCAGAGTCACTTCCTCGATCGTCACGCCCTCGGCCTGCAGTCTCAGAAGCGTGACGAGGTCGCCTATCCCGACCTCCTTCTCGACGAGGTTGTGCAGGATCGACGCGGATGACACCGCGATATCCACACCCCACTCCCTGGTGAACAGCCACTCGTTCTCGGGGTGGTTGACACGCGCGAACACCGACTTGGCCCCGAAGTGCTTGGAGAGCATCGCGACGACCAGGTTGTCCTCGTCATCCCCGGTAACGGCGACGACCAGGTCTGTCACGTCGGAAACGGCCTTTCCGAGCACGGTCGGCTCTGCGGCGTCTCCTCGTATGACCGTCACTGACGGCAGGCGCGTCCTGAGCCTCTCGGCTCTGTCCGGCCGCTGGTCTAGGACCGTGACCTCGTGCGAGCGCCACAGCTTGCTCGCGAGGTACGCGCCCGACTTGCCCGCCCCTACTATGGTGATGAGCATCCTCGGCCCCCTATGCGGAGCAGATCAGTTCGTCGAGCCGGCGCTGCCCGGCTTCGCTCACGTTCACGAAGAGCCGGTCACCCGGCTCGACCACGTAGCCCGGACCCGGAAGCGATGCCCTCCCGTCGCGAACGAGCGCGGCAACGCGCAGGTCGTTGGGCACCTCGATCTCTGCGAGGCGGCGTCCGACGAACTCGATCGGCGCCTCTATCTCCATCATGCGTACGGCGCCGTCGCCGAACCGGTACTCGCTGCGCGCCTCGGGGTGGGTGATCATGCCGAGGATCTGCTCGCACGTCCAGTCGACACTCGATATGGTCCGAATCCCCAGGCCGCGGTAGATGATCGCGCGCGCTGGATCGTAGATACGGGCGATCACGTTCGGGACCTTGAAGTGGTCGCGCGCGACGCGGGCGCTCACGACGTTGCTGTTGTCCCCGCTCGTCACCGCAGCGTAGACGTGTGCGTGCTCGATCCCGGCGAGCTCGAGCACCTCTCGGTCGAAGACCTCCCCCGTGAACTTCTGGCCGCGGATGTCGTTCTCGATCTCCTCGAGCACGCTCTCGTTGTGGTCGATCACGCTCACCGTGTGGCCCTCGTTCTCGAGGATGTGTGCGAGAAAGCGGCCTACACGGCCGTACCCGCCGATCACGACACGGAGTTCAGACATCGCCTCGCCCCCCGACACACTGGCGCCGGTTCCTACGCCACGTCGGGCCGCACCTCGGCCCATACGTACCCGCCCACTATACCGCTGGGCACGCCCGGCGCGTTGCCGGGACGCGCCGGGCGTGCGCGCGTTCGGTGCGGCGAAGGTGACGTGCGGAACGTATGCGATCGCCTGTTGGGGTATATCCACTCCCAGTGTTCGCCTCACAGGGGGGCGTGATGAGTATGGAGGGTAACGGACTCGTCCTCGAGTGTTCGGGCCTTCGCAAGACCTTCGGCGATCTGGTTGCGGTGGACGGGGTAGGGTTCACCATCGCGGAGGGCGAGACGTACGGGCTGCTCGGTCCGAACGGCGCGGGCAAGACCACCTCGATCTCGATGATCTGCGGCCTGCTCAAGCGCGATGCGGGCGAGGTGTTCGTGGACGGGCAGCGGCTCGCGACCACGAGCGTCGATGCGAAACGGGCGATCGGCTACGTGCCGCAAGACATCGCCATCTATCCCGACCTCACCGCCCGGGAGAACCTCTCGTTCTTCGCTCGGCTGTACGGGCTTCCCGGAAACGAGATCAAGGCCCGCGTGGAAGAAGTCCTTGAGATCATCGGCCTGGCGGACCGCGCGAAGGAGAAGTCGGACAACTTCTCGGGAGGCATGAAGCGGCGGCTGAACATCGGCATCGGGCTCTTGCACAAGCCGCACCTGCTCGTGCTCGACGAGCCGACCGTGGGCGTCGACCCGCAGAGCCGCAACGCGATCCTCGACAGCGTCGAGAGGCTCTCCACGCAAGGCATGGGCGTGCTCTACACGACCCATTACATGGAGGAGGCCGAGCGCCTGTGCGATCGCGTCGGCATCATCGACCACGGCAAGATCGTCGCCGAGGGCACCCGTCGCGAACTCGTCGAGCTCGTGGGCCAGCACGACCGGGTGAAGCTGAAGGCGGGCGGGCACCTCGAGCCTGCGGTCGAAGCGGTCAAGGGGATCGAAGGCGTTCTGGAAGCGGGTGCTCGCGAGGACGGCATCGACCTGATCGTCGAGAACGCGGGTGACGCACTGACGCGGATCCTCGAGACCATCACCGGCGCGGGCGTCGCTGTGAGCAGCGTCGATGTGGTGGAGCCCAACCTCGAGGCGGTGTTTCTGCACCTCACCGGCCGCGCCCTGCGAGACTGACGTGCGCACGGCGTTCCTCATAGCGGACAAGGACCTGCGGCAGCGCATGCGCGACAAGTCGGCGTTCATCTACGGCATCGTCGCGCCGCTCGGCCTCGCGTTCATCTTCAGCTTCATCCTGAGCCCGATCCAGAGCTCGACCTTCAACGCCGAGTACGTGGTGGTGGACGAGGACGGCGGCCAGATCGCGCACGCCTTCGGGGAGGTGCTCAAGGGTCTCGAGGAGGAGGAAGTCGCCACCATCCGAGCCCTCGACTCCGAGGCCGAAGCGAGGGAGCAGGTGGAGCGCGGCTCGGACGCGTTCGCCGGCGACGACGCGCCGAAGGCAGACGCCGCCTTCGTGATACCTGCGGGGATGTCCGAGAAGGTGATGTCGGGGCAAGGCGGCACGATCGTGGTGATCGGCGCGGCGGGCTCGGATCTCGCTGCTCAGGTCGCCTACTCCGTTGCTCAGGGATTCGCGTCCGAGATCGGGGCGGTCGAGGTCGCCGTCAGAACGGCACTCGCGAGTACCGGCGTCTCGGATCCCGGCGCTGCGGCCGGGCTTTCCCAGGCCGCGGCACAGACGAGAAGCCCGATCGAACTCAAAGACGTCAGCGCGAAGACCAAGCAGCTGGATCAGACGACGTACATGGCCGCGGGCATGGCCGTGTTCTTCCTGTTCTTCACGGTCTCCTTCGGCGTGAGCGGCCTGCTCGAGGAGAAGCGTCACGGGACGATGGACAGGCTGCTCGCCGCGCCTATCGGGCCGAGTTCGATCGTCGTGGGCAAGATGCTCACGTCGTTCGCGCTCGGGATCATCTCAATGACCGTCCTCGTGGTGGCGTCGACGCTCCTACTCGGCGCCGACTGGGGCGATCCGGTCGGCGTTGCGATGCTCGTCGTCGCCGCTGTCATCTCCGCGATGGGGATCCTCGCGGTCGTCGGCGCGGCGGCGAAGACACAGGACCAGGCGGGCAGCTTCCAGGCGATCATCTCGCTCGTGCTCGCGTTCCTCGGCGGCACGTTCTTCTCGATCGCCTCGGCGGGCGGCGTTATCGCGACGCTAAGCCTCTTCACCCCGCACGCGTGGTTCCTGCGCGGTCTCGGAGACCTGCAAGGCGGCGACGTGAGCGCGGTGTTTCCCGCAGTGCTCGCGCTGTTCGCCTTCGGGTTCGTGACCGGCGCGATAGCCTGGCCGTTCCTGAGAAGGGCGGTCCGGCGATGAAGGCTCTTGTGATCGCAGGAACGAGCATCCGTCGACTTCTGAGGGACCGCAGCAACATCTTCTTCGTGTTCCTGCTCCCGCTCTTCCTGATCCTGATTCTCGGAGCGGCGTTCGGCGGCGCCGGCGACGCTCGCATCGGGTTCGTGGCGGCCGACGGCGGCGAGCTTGCGGAAGAGCTGCGGGAGCGCATCGAGGCGGCGGGGGGCATCGTCGTGCGGGACTACGACGGCCCGGACACCGTCGTCCTTGCGGTCGAGCGCGGCCAACTCGAGGCGGCCGTGATCTTGCCCGACGGCTACGATGCCGCGCTGCGGAAAGGCGAGAAGGCTACCGTCGAGTTCATAGCCAGGCCGGATGCCTCCACACAGGCGCTCGGCAACACAGTTGGCGGCGCCATCACCGAGCAGGGGTCGGTTCTCCGGGCGGCGACGTTCGCCGAGTCGCAAGGCGGCACCGGCTTCTCGGACGCGCTTGCCGAGGCCGAGAAGATCACCGAATCCGTCGTGGGCCTGAAGATCGAGGAATCGACCGTCGGCGAGCCGTTCGTGTTCGACCAGCTGGGGCGTTTCGAGCTGGGCGCCTACTCCCAACTGCTCCTGTTCGTGTTCCTCACCTCGATGACCGGCTCGACGGCGCTCATCCAGTCCCGCCAGCTCGGCGTGTCGAGGCGCATGATATCGACGCCTACGCCCGTGCGCACGATCCTGTTCGGAGAAGCGCTGGGCCGGCTCGGCGTGGCCCTCGTGCAGGGCCTGCTCATCATCGTCGGAACGGCGCTCTTCTTCGGTGTGGACTGGGGCGACCCGCTCGGCGCGGCCGCTATCTTCCTTCTCTTTTCGCTCGGCGCGGCAGGTGTGGGAATGCTCATGGGAGCCGTGTTCTCGAACGACCAGCAGGCAGGTGGGCTAGGGGTGATGGTCGGCATCGGGCTGGGCGCGCTCGGCGGGTGCATGATCCCGCTGGCTATCATGAAGATCTTCTCGCCGACGCTGTGGCAGGTGGCGCACATCACCCCGCACGCGTGGGGCATCGAGGGATTCGAGGAGCTCATCCTGCGCGGCGGGTCGATCGCGGACATCGTGCTCGAACTCGCGGTGCTGGCGGGCTTCGCCGCTGTCGTGTTCGCGCTCGGGGCGTGGCGTCTGAGGGCGTCGCTCACGCGATAGGGAGTGTGTTCGGGGAGCGTGTTCGGCGCGCGCCCAAACACGCGCCGTGGGATCGTCGGCCGGGTGTACGATGCTGGAAGCACCGCGAAGCGCGGTGCCTGACGGGAGGAGGTCGGCGTGACCTACTACGACACCAGTAGCGCGGACTGGGAAGCCCTATGGTCGACCATTGCCGGCATCTGGGCTTGCGTCGCGATCTTCGCCATCCTGATGATCGCGGTCACGATCGTGGCCTACTGGAAGATCCTCCAGAAGGCCGGCTACAACGGGGCGTGGTCGCTTCTCGTCCTCGTGCCCGGAATCGGCGGGCTGGCGAGCCTCGGCATCATTCTCTTCCTGGCCTTCTCCGAATGGCCCGCATTGCGTGCTGCTGCGACGACGGTGCCGCCGCCCGTGCGGTATCCGAGCACGCCGCCCCCTTCGGGTCCCGGCTACCCGCCTCCCGGCTACGCGCCACCCCCGCCTCCCACGGCTCAGCCGCCCGGGCCCGCACCTGCGGCGCCGCCAATCCAGCCGCCGGCACCTGCGGCACCTCCGGTCCAGCCACCTGCGGCCCCACCGGTCGGCCAGCCGGA